>CALCJG010000043.1 GCA_937967705.1 uncultured Spirochaetia bacterium | reverse complement strand
ATACACGGAGGATGAACTCGTCGGCAGGAATTTCGATTTCCTTCTGACCGAGGAGAGCCGGCAGACGGCGGTGGACCGGTACGTGCGCCGTCAGAAGGGCGAGGATGTGCCTGACCGTTATCAGTTTACCTTTATACGCAAAGGCGGGGATGTCAGAATCGGCGAGGTGCAGAGTTCCGTATACCTCGACGTCTCCGGAAGGCCCAACTCCCTGATCCAGGCGCGGGACATCACGGAGAGTATCAGGTCGGCGGAGGCGCTGAGGGAGAGCGAGGCGAAGTACAGGACCCTGATAGAAAACTCCAGCGACATCATCTACTCCCTTACCGCCGAGGGGGTGTTCACCTACGTGTCGCCCAACTGGACGGCCCTCCTGGGTCATAACGTGTCCGAGGTGGTGGGGCGATCCTTTGAGCCCTTCGTGCATCCGGAGGATGTCGAGGCCTGCGTTCGCTTTCTAGGGAAGATTGTGGCCACGGGAGAGAAGCAGGGCGCCATCGAGTACCGGGTCCTCAATAAAAACGGCGACTGGCGCTGGCACGCCTCCAACGCCTCGGCCAAACTGGACGAAGAGGGACGGTTTCTGGAGTATATCGGTATTGCCCGGGACATTACCGAGCGTAAAAGGGCCGATGAGATGCTCGGCAGAAAGACCCGGGAACAGGATGTTTTGCTCCGCGCCTCCCGGGCGGTGCTGGAAAACCGGGAGTTTGCCCGGGCGGCCCGGGTCATCTTCGATCTCTGCAGGGAGATGACCGGCGCCACGGCGGGCTATGTGGCGCTCCTCTCCCCGGGGGGGGAGGAAAACGAGTTGCTCTTCCTGGAAGCCGGGGGGCGTCCCTGTTCGGTGGACCCGGATCTGCCCATGCCCGTCCGGGGGCTCCGGGAAGTGGCCTATAGAACGGCACGGCCGGTCTTCGACAACGATTTCGAGAACAGTCGCTGGAAGGAGTTTATGCCCGGGGGGCATGTGCGCCTGGACAACGTTCTCTTCGCCCCCCTGGTGGTGGAGGAGCGAGCGGTGGGTCTCATCGGCATGGCCAACAAGGAGGGGGGGTTCAACGAAGACGATGCACGCCTGGCAGGGGCCCTGGGCGACATTGCGGCGATTGCATTGATCAACAGCCGCAATCTGGAACGGCTGGAGACATCCATAAAGGACCGGGAAGTCCTCCTTAAAGAGCTGCAGCACAGGGTCAAGAACAACCTCAATGTGGTTTCCAGCCTGCTGGGTCTGGAGATGGCCACATTGGAGGATGAAAGACCGCGGCAGGTGTTTCAGAACATGCGGTCCCGAATCCTGTCGATGTCGGTCCTCTATGAACGGCTCTATCGTTCCTCGGAGCTGGAGGATATCGATCTGGGGGAATACCTGAAGGGGATAGCCGTTTCCCTCGCGGAGACCTATGCGGCTCAATCCGGTGCGGTTCGTATAACGGCCAAGATGGAGCCTTTGAGGCTGGATCTCAAACGGACGGTGCCCCTGGGGCTTGTCGTCAACGAGCTGGTGACCAACTCCTTAAAATACGCCTATCCCGCCGGAAGCGGAGGGGAGCTGCGCCTTTCCCTGGAACGCATCGGGGGGAACGTACACCTTTCGGTGTCGGATGAGGGCCCGGGATTTCCCGAGGGAGCCGTCTTCGGCGCCGGGGAGGGCATGGGGCTGAAACTCGTTGAGATGCTTGCCCGGCAGATCGAGGGCAAAGTGGCCGTGCGCCGGGGCAAAGGGGCCGTGGTTCAGATCATCTTCCGGGAAGAGGGGTGATGTGATGGAGGGGAAGAAAACCATACTCCTGGTGGAGGATGAAGCGCTCATCGCCATGGACGAGGCGAGGCTGCTGAAGGAGCATGGTTACGCCGTGCTGACGGCTATTTCCGGAGACGAGGCCGTGGCGCTGGTCAGGGAGCACGGGGATGGGATCAATCTCATCCTGATGGACATCGACCTGGGTTCGGGGATGGACGGTACCGAAGCGGCGGAGATGATCCTGAAGGAACACGATATCCCCGTGCTCTTCCTTTCATCCCACAGAGAACAGGAAATCGTGGACAGGACTGAAAGAATTACCTCTTACGGCTACGTGGTCAAGAACTCCGGAGAGACGGTCCTCCTGGCTTCCATCAGGATGGCCTTCAAACTGCACAGTGCCCACCGGGTCCTGACGGAGAGGGAGGATGATCTGAGGAAGGAGAAGGATTTCACCCGTCTGCTTCTGGACACCAGCCCGGCCTTCATAGTGGGCATCGGCACCGACGGCCGGACGCTGATGATGAACCGCTCCCTGCTGGACGCCCTGGAATATACCGCCGCAGAGGTGCAGGGGCGGGACTACCTCACCGCCTTCGTTCCCGAAGAGGACAGGGCGGAGCTCAGAAAGGTTTTCGATGACATCATCAACGAGGGCCGGGAAACGGTCCATCGCAACCGTATCGCCAGCAAATCAGGCCGGTTCTATCATGTGGAATGGCATGGGCGCATGGTTTCCCCCCGCCGGGGTGAGGCCGGGCTCTTCGTCGGGGTGGGGGTCGATCTTACGGAATCCCTCGAGCACGACAGAGCGCTGCATGAATTCCGAGA
Organism: uncultured Spirochaetia bacterium; assembly: GCA_937967705.1. Taxonomy (GTDB): domain Bacteria; phylum Spirochaetota; class UBA4802; order UBA4802; family JAGODF01; genus CALCJG01. Next base: position 1,051 of record CALCJG010000043.1, on the reverse strand, counting down.
TATGGTAAAAACCGTAATGGACAGCGTGCCCCTGCTCATTACCTACGTGGACCGCGAAGAGCGCTATATGTACGCCAATGATGCCTATGCGGAATGGTACGGGATGACGCGGGAAGAACTGATCGGGAAACGGGTTTCGGAGGTTCTCACCCCGGAAGTCTATGAAAGAGCCTCCGTTTCCATTCAAAGGGTTCTTTCGGGAACGCCGGTGGCCTACGAAAACAGGGCCTTCGATCGGGAGGGGCGTGAGAGAATTGTAAGCGTCCGCTACGAGCCTCACCTGAGCCGGGGCGAGGTGCTGGGTTTCTTCTCCATGATAACCGACATAACCGAACGCCGCAGAACCGAGGAGATTTTGCAGGAAAGCGAGAAGCGGTTCCATGCCCTGGCGGAATATTCTCCGATGGGGATATACCTCACGGATTTGGGCGGGGACTGCCTCTATGTCAACTCCGCCTGGCGCGAGATGGCGGGGCTCACGTCCGAAGAAGCCTGTGGAAAGGGCTGGCTGCGTGCCCTCCATCCGGAGGACCGGGAGGAGATTGGGGAAAAATGGTTCCATTCAGTGGAAAGCCGGAGGCGCTGGGGTTATGAATACCGCTTTGTCACTCCCGGCGGCAGGATCACCTGGGTCCGGGGAATGACGGCGGCGCTGTTCGATGACCGGGGATCTCTGAACGGCTTTGTGGGTATCAACATTGATATTACCGAGGACCGGGAGCGGAACCGGGAACAGGAGGCGATGGTTCATATTCTCGGACTCATCAACGAGAAAGAGGACCTCCATGAATTCATGGAGGAGGTCTGTCTATTTGTCTCGGAATGGTCCGGGTGTGAAGCCGTCGGCATACGCCTGAGGGAGGGGGAGGATTACCCGTATTATGAAACCCGGGGTTTTCCCGGGGAGTTCGTGCGGGTGGAGAACAGTCTCTGCACCTACGATCTGGAGGGGCAGCTGATGCGGGATGATGTGGGCGATCCGGTTCTGGAATGTATGTGCGGCAACGTTATCCGTGAGCGAACCGAGTGGGCGGTGCCGGGTGTAGCCTTC
>CALCJG010000042.1 GCA_937967705.1 uncultured Spirochaetia bacterium | reverse complement strand
CTCCCTGAGTATTTCCCGGGCGGCTTCTGTGCCGTCCATCCCGCTTCCCAGGTCCATGTCCATGAGGATGAGGTCTATCCTTCCCCGGTTTTCCGCCGCCGTCTTTATCGCCGCTTTTCCCGAATGGGCCATGAGTACGTCGTACCCTTCGTCCTCTAGCAGACGGGCTTCCTCCATGGCGATGAGGACCTCGTCCTCCACAAGCAGCAGTGTCCTGGGCTTGTTCATGGGCGGGACCATAACCGACCGTCAATGGTGCCGATTTCCTGGCGCGACATATCACCTCTACCCGGGAAAAAATAAATTTCTTCAGAAGGTTAAACCTGAGCGGAGAAAAATGCAAACACTATTTCAGGGGGCCGGGATGCAAATTCCAGCGTATCTGCAATATTTCTTGCAAGAGACACGGATATCCTGTAGCATTGACTCTCCTGAAGGGGAAAGAAAGGCATCTCTTTTCCCGGCAGGATGACGGGGCAGTGGAGTCGTCTGCGAGGTTCCGTCAAGGGAGCTTTTTTGTAACCGAAAGCCGTTATGGGAATCATAACAATATCCTGCAAATCTGATGACCGGGAGGAAATCTATGAACCTGCGTGCGGTTGCTGCCGGACTGCTCTTTCTCTTTAGCTGTACACACAAAAGTGTCGACAAACTGCACAACACCCCGCCGGAGAAACATAAGAAGGAGATATACCGGAAGCTCTCCTTCGACCGTTTCGGGAGGCATGTATTCAGCGGAAGGACCTTAATTGAGCCTGTCAGCGTGGGGAAGAAGTATCATATCGTTCTTGTCGACGCGAAGAACAGCAGGATTGTCAGTTCCTATCAGGTCGAGAACGTCCGCTACAGGGGGAAGGGGGATTATAAAAAATCCCTGAGGATCATGTACGACTGGACGGGGAAGGGTTTTATGTTCGGACTGCGTACCGCTACGGGAATCATGAGCTCCCCTTCTGCGAGGGGGGAAGCGATTCTCATTCAGATGAGTGTGGCGGGGATTTCCCTGGTGTTCTTTACCAGCGGCGGATTCGTGATCGGCGTGGCCGACGCCGCCTGGGTGGAAGGCAGCAGGCCCATGGTTAATTCCGCAGCAGTGATAACCGGCCGCACGGAATACAGATACGACGAGAAGGGGCGCATCCGGGAGGTGCTGCAGTACGCCCCGACAGTGAAACCCGTCCTGCTGGTAACAACGAGTTTCTCCTATGAAGGGGATCGGACCGTTCCCTCGATGACGGTGATAGAATCCATTCCCGACGGGAAACGGCATGTTCTTAAGGATTTCAGGTAATCCGGGATAAATCAGTCCCGATTCCAGGAGGCGGCCGGGGACGGTTTAAAAAAGATGTTTACAAAATCAAGGTTTTCTTCTGCGAATAAGACTTCATATGCTAAGATAGTTAAGAGAGGATCGAGCGAAAGCGATGGCCTTTATCAACTGGGGAAAACAGTACAGCGTGGGGGTCAAGCTCCTGGACGAGCAGCACTTTAAGCTCGTGGAGATGGCCAACAATCTCTATGAGGGAATCAAGGCCGGGAGGGGAAACAACGCCCTCGTGGAAACCTTCAAGGGGCTGGTGGATTACGTGCAGGTGCATTTTACCACGGAGGAAGAGCTTCTGGAAAAGCATGGGTATTCCCACAGCCTCCTGCTGAGACATCGGCAGGAGCATATCGACCTCATCAGTAAAATCAAGGAACTCTACACGAAGGCTATGAGCGGCTCCGTCGTCGTAAGCTATGAGATGCTGCATTTCCTGCGCGACTGGCTCCTGAACCACATCGCCGGTTCTGACAAGAAGTACGAAAGCTTCTTCAACAGCCGCGGTGTTTACTGAAACCCTTTCCGAGAAACATATCTATTGACCCTTATTCCTCAAGACTTTGCGGAAGGCCCCCGGGGTCTTACCCGTCCATTTTCGGAAGGCGTGGTTGAAGGAGCTCTGGTCCGAAAAGCCCAGCAGGAAAGCGATGTCGCAGAGCATCACATCTTCCTGTCTCAGGAAATGGAGAGCGATCTCCCTGCGGGCCCTGTCCAGGAGGACCTGGAAGGTCGTTCCTTCCTTTTTGAGGCGGCTCTGAAGACAGCGGCCCCCTGTGCCGCATGACGCGGCGATCCCCTTCAGTGAGGTTTCCTTGCCCTGGAGAAGATTCATTTTCATTAGATCCAGGACCTGATCCCCCGTACTGCGTGTTCCCTCCGATGCCTCCAGCAGTATCTCCGAGTAATGGTGCAGCAGGTCCCCGAATTCCCTCTGGGCGAGGGGCAGGGGCTTCGAAAGCTCAGTCGTTTTGAATTCCAGGCAGTCCCGGGGACTGCCAAAGACGGGGAAGAGTCCGAAAACCCTCCGGTATTCCTCCGGGCTTCCGGGATCGGTACGGCGTAGACGCACCGCCGTAAATTGAAGGGCGCCGTCGGTGAGCCTCAGGAGGGTTTGGGCCAGCAGCGCCAGTTAGGTCTCCGCCGCATCCCCTGACATCGCCTCCCCGCCGGAGCCGGTTTCCGCTTCCAGAAATCCCCGCTCCCCCTTAACGGCGAGACGGGGTCTCACGTGATCCGTCATCAGGCCGTGATAGCGCATGAGCGCCTGAAGGGCCTTCTCCATGCTGGGACTGTTGCCCATGAGGACGAAGAGAAAATGGGACGCGGCGCTCCTGGCAAAGCTTTCCCCGAAGTGAAGTCCCATTAGAGGGTCATGAAGAAGGCCGGCTATGCGGCCCCACAGCTCGTTGAACCGTGAGAGGGGAATTCTCTGCCGGTCATCCTGCTGGGGCGTGCCGGGGCCCGCGGCACCGGCGAGGGAATCGGTGTCGACACCCCGTTTTCGGGCGTAATCCAGAAGGGCCTTCAGGAGATAAACGGAGACCGATTGTCGGTCTGGATGATCTGATCGCTTCATTTTTATCACCGCTTCGCAAAAGAACAAGGATCACTCGTGATTTCACAAGATGATGAGAAGAAATTTCCCTATCCTGGAGGTGTAAAGACTTTTATGGAGGAGAGGAGACATGGTGAAATCAGACAATCTGTACCGCGAGAGGGAAACCCACTCCCTGAGGATCAACGCCCCGAGGGACCGGGTCTTTCCCCTGGCCTGTCCCGTGGAGGAGCTGAAGTGGATCGACGGCTGGGCCTATGAGATGATCTACTCGGAGAGCGGCAGGAATGAGGAGGACTGCATCTTCGTGGAGGAGATGTCCGCCGGGCATATCATGGGGCCGGAGAGGACGGGAAGGACCTTTTGGGTAACAACACTCTACGATCCCCCGGGAGGAATCATCAACTTCCTCCTGGTCCGGGATACGACATTGACGAGGTTCGAAATCCTCATGAGGGACGCGGACCGGAATGCCACGGAGGTTCAATGGCGCATGACCATCACCGCCCTGTCGGAGGAGGCCCATGGGAGCTTCGATGAAGGCCTGAAGGACCGCATGAGATCCATGATGGTTTTCCTGGGGGAGTCCCTCAAGCATTACTGCGAAACGGGCGCCAAACTGCTCTGGGGAAGCTGACAGGCGATGCTACCTGGTCCGGCTCCAGAGCTCCTTGCGTCCGATCAGGGAGATGCCGATGTAGCCCTTGACGTAGAGCCGGTTGGGGCCGTCGAGCCACATCAGGCAGCAGTAAGTCTCCCCGTCGTTGGGATCGTAGATCCTGCCCTTGACCCATTTCTCCCCGTCATACCGGAAGTTCTGCAGTATGACCTTGCCCAGGAGCTTGTCGTTCCTCCGGGCGGGAGTGGGGTTCTTGGTGTCTCGGTCGTTGGGGTTTTTGAGCCAGGCCAGCTTTCCGCAGTAGCGGGCGCCGCATTTGTATATCTCCACCTTCCCGTCTTTGGCCTCCACCATCCAGGTGCCGAGGACTGCGTCGGGATTGCCCGCCGAGGCCGGCATGAGCAGGCCCGCAGCCAGCAGGGCGGGGAGGATAAGGGTCCATTTTGCTTTCATGGGTCACCTCTCGATAAAATGAGTGAATACTCACTTATAAAAGGCCGGGGGAGATTGTCAAGATTAATTGGGTCCGATTCTTCATGGGAGGAGGGGCTTTTGTGTAGAGGGGTGATGCGATTCAGGGAAAGGACCTTTCGGCCCTTCCCCGGGATCGAGGATTTTTATTACTTGCCTTTTCTCTTGAAGTTGGGGTTGTCCACGCATTTGGCGGGAACAACGGTCACCTTCTTGCCGGATGTTACCTTTTTCTCCTTTTCCCACTTGCAGGCGGGATATCCCTTGCATTCCTTTTCGGTCTTCAACTGCGTGCAGGATTTGAGGGCTGCCTTTCCGTCGCTGAGCAGGAAGAGGGAAGAGGCGAAGGCCAGGGCCGTGGCGGCCAAGAGAATCTTTTTCATGGGACCTCCTGATGTTTGTGTTTTAAAAATCCAGCAATTATAGATTGCACCATGGGCCTTCGTCAAGCGGAAATGGGGGGGGCCGTTATCCCCTGCCGGGGATTGGGAGACTTGTTCCTGGGCGGAACTGGCGTTTATCCGAGGGAGGGCTGGGCGGCCCTCCCTCCTGCACCTCCCCGCGCCCTCCTCAGGCGCCGGAGGGGCTGGGTCGCTCGAAACTCGCCGCAGTCACTCCGCTTCGCTCCGT
>CALCJG010000041.1 GCA_937967705.1 uncultured Spirochaetia bacterium | reverse complement strand
ATGGCAACGGCAAGATCGGCAGCCGTTTCATTGATCTGAAACCCGCCCGCCACGTTGATGAATACGTCGAAACCGCTGAACTTCAGCAGGGCATGCTTTTCCAGCACAGCCAGGATCAGGATCAGGCGATTAAAATCCAATCCATCCGCCATGCGGCGGGGATTGGAAAAACTCGAAAAGGTCACCAGGGACTGCACTTCGAACAGGATCGTTCTGCTCCCCTCCAGGGCCGCAGATACAGCGCTTCCCGGAGCGGACTTGCCACAGGAATGGAGGAAAACGCTGTTTTTATCCTTCACGGTTTCCAGACCCCGGTCGGTCATACGGAATAGACCGATCTCATTGACCGATCCGAACCGGTTTTTAAAGGCCCGCAAAATCCTGTAATCCCGTGAAAAGTCCCCTTCGAAATAGAGAACCGTATCCACGAGATGCTCCAGGATCTTGGGTCCCGCAATGCTCCCCTCCTTGGTGATATGGCCGATCAGTATAACGGGAATGGAGCTGCGCTTGGCCATCTCCACCAGGCGTGTGGCGGATTCCCTGATCTGCCCCACAGACCCGGCACTACCCGCCACTTCACTGGAATAGAGTGTCTGAATGCTGTCGATGATTATGCATTGCGGCTTCTCCCGGTCAATCAGGGCCAGTATTTCTTCCACCATGGTCCCGGGAGATACCTTGATTTTGGTAGTATCCACCTTCAGGCGGTCAGCCCTGTAGCGAATCTGCAGCGGGGATTCCTCTCCGGAAAAGTAGAGCATCCGGAAGGAGTTGGCAATCTGCAGCGCCAGGGTGGATTTTCCAACCCCCGGTTCTCCTCCGATGAGAAGGACGGAACCCGGAACCATTCCCCCCCCACAGACGAGATCAAATTCCTCCAGTCCGGTGGGTATTCTCGAAAGAACCTCAGCAGTTACAACGGAAAGGGGACGGGCATCCGGTAAAGGACCGACCTTCCTCTTTTCAGAGGGATTCTCCACCTCCACTAGCGTGTTCCATTCCCCGCACGCCGTGCATCGTCCCAGCCACCGGGTAAATTCCTCGTTGCAGGAAACACAGAGAAAGGTATTCCCCTTCTTAGCCACTGATCGCCGCCCCGCTACTGCTTCTGACGGAAGAGAAGCTTGGAAGGATCCTGTTTAAGGGAATAGAAGAGGTCCTTGGCAAAGACCGAGGCGTCCTTGATATTGTTGTAGATCTCCTCGTCGGTCAGAAGCTTTCCGAGACTGCCTTTGCCGTTCTCAATCCTGTAGGTAATTTTATTGAGGCTGTTGCTGATCTCCGAGAGATTCCTCAGGGTGATGGTGATATCCTGCTTGTTTTTCTCCGAAAGGTCGGCCATGTTCTTAGAGAAGAGATTCAGCTGATTCAGAAGCAGCTTTGACTGCAGCGCCGTGTTGAGCATCATGTTCTTAATGGTCTGAACGGACCGGCTGATATCGTACCTGTTTTCCTCGGTGATCTTGTTGAGGTTTTTCACGAACTTGTTGGAGTTCTGAAAGATCTCTGCCAGGATCTGGCTCCCCTCCTTGTCCAGGAAACCCTGGAAGGTGAGCATCATCTGGTCGAAGCTGGGGGGATCAATACCGTAAACCTTGTCTCCCTCCTCAAAAAACTGCTCCACATCCATGGAGGGCGGGACGAATACGTTGATGTATTTCTCGCCAATCAACCCTGTCGTGAAGATGGCAAACTTCGTGGATTTGATCAGCTTGTACTTATTCTCAATCCAGACAGTCACCTCGGTTTTCTCGCCGCTCTGCTTGATATCCACGACCTGGCCTATCCGGATACCTCCGGCGATCTTGACCGGCGCCCCTTTACGCAGGTCGTTGAGGAAACCAAAATAAACTCTGAGCTGATAACCGGAGCGGGAGATATTGAACTTTGCCAGCAGACCCACCAGTACGATGAACACGGTAAAACTGACCGTCACCATCAAACCCACCCGCGCCTCATTGCTTAACTTCATAAAAACCTCCAATTGAGCATTTCAGCTCATCCTCTCCGAATCAAATCAGGTGGAGTTCCGGATTAATCGGGAAGAGAATACATCTGCCGATTATTGCCCGTTAGGCATATGCCCCTCAACTAAAAAAACAGTTTACCAGTAAAAAAATCATTGCGCATTACCCTTTTTCCCCTCACCATCCCCAGTATTATCAGGTGATGGCATGAACGAAAAGATCCGGATTGAGTCCCTAAGAAAATCCTTCGGAGCCAAGCATGTACTCCGCGGTGTAGATCTTTCTGTGTTCGAAGGGGAGATCCTCTGTGTGATCGGCAAGAGCGGCACCGGTAAATCCGTCATCCTCAAGCATCTGATAGGACTCCTGAGCCCGGATTCCGGTGAAATATATGTGGACGGGACCAGCTTTACCGCCGCCAGCTCCGACGAAAAGGCCCGCCTCCGCTCCCAGTACGGGTATCTCTTTCAGGGAGCGGCCCTTTTCGACTCCATGAACATCTATGACAATGTCGCCTTCGGCATGCGCCGTAAATCCTATACGGAAGAGGAGATTGAAGAAACCGTTCCCCGCATGCTGGCCCATGTTGGCCTCCGTGGGGTTGAATCCAAACGCCCCTCGGAACTCTCAGGGGGCATGCAGAAACGGATCGGGCTGGCCCGGGCCATCGCCGTCCAGCCCCGTATCATGCTCTACGACGAACCGACCACCGGTGTGGACCCCATCACCGCCGGCGCCATTGACCGGCTCATTCAAAAGATGCGCGAGAGCTTCCAGATGACCTCCGTCGTCGTGACCCATGATATGCCATCCGCCTACCGTATCGCTGACCGAATTGCCATGCTCTTTGATGGCCAGATCATTTTCAGCGGGACTCCTAACGAACTGCGCCAAACCGACAACGCTCTGATACGGCAGTTCATCGAGGGGCGCGCTGACGGTCCCATGAAAATTGCCTGAGCGGAGGGAAGGTATGCCCTGTAAAGCCTTTGTATGTCTATCGCTTCTCATACTAACGGTGTCCCTGAACTGCAGAAAGAACAGTTATAAATATACCGGTGATGTTTCTCTGGAGAGATCCCCTTTCCTCAAGGGAAAGAAAGTTCTCCTGGACGCGGGTCATGGCGGAAGCTGCAGGGAGGATAGCTTCCGGACCGGTCCTGAAAGCCTCTGCGAGGAGGAGGTCAACCTGCGTGTAGCCCTCTATCTGTCAGACATGCTCACCCGGGCCGGCGTCAAGGTGATGTGCACCCGGGTCAAGGACGTAAATGTGCCCCTGGCTGATCGGGTCAAACTAGCCCAGCTTTTTAAACCTGATCTGTTGATCAGCATTCACCATAACGGATCGGCCCGCAGAGTCGAGAGGGTAAATTACCCCATGGTCCTCATCTGGGGCAGCAGGGAGGTCAATCCCGCAAGCTATGATTTGGCCTCTTTACTTCTTGGTGAATTTCACAGAATCATGGACGAGCGGGGGCACGTCACATCGGACCTGGCCGTATTTACGGAAACAGGCACACAGCTTCTCAGGGAGACTCGCAATCTTTGTCCCGGCCTTATCGGGGAGGGCGGTTTCTTTTCCGACGAGCGGCACACACTGCATCTTAAGGATCTGCAGTATAACCAGAGAGAGGCGGAGGCTTACTTTCTGGCCATCGCAGAGTATTTCCGAAGAGGTGTCCCGGCAGGCAAGGTGCTGATATCCTCACCCATAAAAAGGGAGAGCTTCCAGAAAAACCACCTTGCTGAAGAATCACCCCTCCTGGCCCTCCGCATTCACACCGGAATGGAGCCGGAATCCTATAATTTCCTAACCATCGAGGCCTCCCTGGACGAAATACCGTTTCCCTGCCGAAAACTCTCCCCAGGCCTCTATCAGGTCGATTACGGCCCCACACTCCCTCCCGGCGTTCATACCCTTCGCTTCAGGGTCGTCAATGCCCGTCATCAGAGCAGTCCCTATTATTACTCTGTCTTTACACGGGACATTCGGACCGGTGATTACGCCGGGATGATCCTGAGAGGACAGAAACTCATTAAAAAGAAAAAGACCGTACGCCAGGGTCTGCTGCTGCTCCAATCCGCCCTGTCCCTGGGACGCACCGACCCTCGGGCCCCGATGATACACTGGTTTCTTTCCCGGGGATACAGAACACTCAATGACAAGGCCGCTTCCGACTACTATCTGTCCCGGATCTATCATTTCTACCCCGAGAGCTCCTATGCCAAAAAGGTGCCTTCCCGACTGAGAGGATACCGTTTCCCGGTCAACCATCTCGGAAAGGAGATAGCTCCTATCTATGATCCCTCTCTCAAGAACTACAGACCCTGAAAAAGGAAGCCCCTTCTCTAAGGGGCTTTTCAAGCGATGGCAGTATTACACGGATTTCAGCTTTTTCCTGATCCGGCTCTTATACTCGGTTATCTCGTTTCGAAGTATCTCCAGGTCCCGTATTCTTTCGTCCAGCTTTTTCAGATGCCGGTCCAGTATCTCCAGAAGGCGATTCAGAACGATATCGTTGGACTTCTGTATGGACCAGATATCCTCCAGTTCCTCCATGTCCGAAAGGGAAAGTCCTAATATCTTGAGGCGCTTGATGAGTTTCAATCGGCGCACATCCTCCATGGTATAGACGCGCTTTCCACCCTCAATACGCTTGACGGAGTTGAGCAGTCCAATCTCCTCATAATAACGGATGGTCCGCAGGCTCATCTCGACGGTCTTTGCCACCTCACCGATGGAGATGAACTGATCCTCCTCGTATTCCCGGCTCTTGCCCATCTATCGTACCTGACGTTCGATCATTGCTGCTTGTCCATTACTGATACTTAGAAGCGAACATCTCCCGGAGCTTGAACTTCTGTACCTTTCCGCTGGCTGTCATGGGATAGGCGGCCACAAACTCCCAGTAGCGGGGTATCTTATGCCGGGCGATTTTTCCCGTACAGTATTCCACCATCTCCTCAGCGCTGGACTTTTCCCCTTCCTTAAGCTGAATGGCGGCAAGAACCTGCTCCCCGTACTTCTTATCGGGGATGCCCACGACGTGAACGTCATTGATCTTGGGATTTTTGTGAAGGAATTCCTCGATCTCCCTGGGGTAGATATTCTCCCCGCCGCGGATGATCATGTCCTTGATCCGGCCGGTCACCTTGAAATAACCGTTTTCATCCACAGTCCCCAGGTCGCCCGTATGGAGCCAGCCATCCTTGTCGATGGCCTTGGCGGTTTCCTCCGGCATCTTGTAATACCCCTTCATCACGCAGGAACTCCGGGTAACGATCTCCCCCTGAACGTTAACGGGCACATCCTCGTTGGTATCCGGGTCCACAATCTTTCCTTCGATGTCCGGGAGCAGCCTCCCCACGGTGGAAACGCGCAATTCCACCGGATCATCCCGCCGCGTCATGGTCATAACGGGTGAGCATTCCGTCTGCCCGAAGGCGATGACCACCTCGGAACAGTGCATCTTTTCCCTCACTTCGTTCATGACCTCCACAGGACAGGGGGCCCCGGCCATGATACCGGTCCGAAGGGATTTGGTATCGTATTTGCTGAAATCGGGATGATTCAGCATGGCGATGAACATGGTCGGCACACCATTGATGGCTGTGCATTTTTCCTTGTCGATAGCCTGAAGCGCCTTCAAAGGATCGAAAGCCTCCAGAACGATCATGGTGGAACCATGATACACGGAGTTGAGCGTACTCATAACGCAGCCGAAGCAGTGGAAGAGTGGCACCTGTATGAGGAGCTTATCCTTGTCCGTCATCCCCATGACATCACCCACCATCCTGGCGTTATTGACGATGTTGTAATGCGTCAGCATGACCCCCTTGGGAAATCCTGTCGTTCCCGAAGTATACTGCATGTTGATTGGATCATGAACACTCAGGGATTTTTCCCTCGCTGCCAGGTCCCCGTCTGAGATTTTATCACCCAGTGCCACGACATCCGCGAAGGCAAACATGCCGGGAGTATCCTTGCTCTTGCCTATGTAGACCACATTTTTCAGACTGGGAAGTTTTGTCGTTTTCAGATCACCGGGCCTGGAATTCTTCAACTCGGGGATGACTTCACACACCGTATTGTAGAAATTTGTGTCCCGGTGCTCATGCATATGAACCAGCGTCGTGGAGTCCGACTGTTTCAGAATATACTCCAGCTCGTGGGATTTATAATTGGTATTGACCGTAACCAGCACCGCGCCGATCATGCTGAGGCCGAACTGCATGTACACCCATTCCGGCAAATTGGTTGTCCATACCGAGACGTGGTCTCCTTTGTTGATTCCCAGGGCCATAAAGCCCTTGGCCACTTTTACGCAATGACCCAGAAATTCCTGGTAGTTCATTCTCACATCAAATTCAGGGCATACAAGGGCCTCATGGGCCGGTATTTTAGCGGCCGTTTCCCTCAACAGGCCACCAATCGTAATCTCTCTGAATTCGCTCATTTTCTATCCTCCTTGTTCTCTGCCGAGACTGCGACCGTCGAGTCTTCCGGTTTGGCCTCAGCAATAAATATACATATAAAAATATTTGATTACAGTTTACGTTAACTGGTATCATCTGCCGGGGGTCCCCTTTTGTCAAGAAAAAATATCGATTGCCATTTCCGTTTGATTATTTTAAAAGATTTTCCAGTGTGCGGATGAGTATTCCCTTTATCTCCTCCGGAAAATGATTTTGGTCTCCCAGAAGTGACTGGTTGATCTCCAGCTCAACCCCCTGGTATTCTTTTTGATGAAAGCTTTTCCTGAAATATGCAGTCAGGCCGTCAGACCGGCCCCTGTAGGGGTAGTTCCTTCGTATTCGAAGAAGGGGGTTAAGTATTTTCAGTTCAGACTGCCACCGGAGACATAGGATCTTCTCAGACTCCCTGGCGGGATCGTAGAGAAGCCCCAGATCAGCCGTTCTCACCTCCCCGCCCAGAACCGGAGTAAAGCTGTGAACGGAAAGATGCAGGACAGGCCGTCCCTCATTCTGGATCTTGTTCATCTCTTCCAGTACCCTCGCTCTGTAGGGATGATAATACCGATCTAGAAGTGCCGACCGTTTTTCCCTGGTCAGCCCTCGGGAATAAACACTGAAGAGTGTGCGGTTGTGCAGGGATCGGTTGAGATCCAGAAGGAGGCGGGTCACCTCTGAAGAGATCAGCGGTACCCTCAGTGACCGGGCAAAAGCTTCCGCCGCTGATAAGGCCCCCGGATCATACCCCTTGTGAGTGGACAGAACAGAGAGGTCCGGGAAGAGGAAACAGTATTCCCCAGGCAGATGGTTTGTAGCATGTTCGCAGGTGATCAGCAGCCCAGCCTTCTTAGCCAACGAACATCTCCCCCCGATTAAGGCAATCTCCCATCTGCCGATAAACTCTATGGATATCCCGAGTCCCGAAGGAATCCCCCAGTGAACGCAGAATTCTACGCGCCAGCGTGCCCTCACGGAGAATAGTCTTCAGGGCATTGAGGATACCCCTGTCCGTTTCGCTTGTATCCGTCAAGAGTGCCCCGATCAGATGTTCCCATAGGTCCCTGCATGAGAGACTTCTTTCGCCCTCAAGTCCGAACATCCTCAGATAGTTCCTATCCTTAATGAGGGCCTCCTCCCCCTCCTTAAGGACCTGGAGGAGAATCTGCTTCAAGTCCCGAGTGGACTGCTGCTGAAGTAAGTGGATATCCACCCATCGCCCTGAAACCAGGGCCCTGGCCGCTGCCACTACCGCAGTAATGACCGCCAGGTCTGCCAGAGGACATTCCTGAATATCCATCAGCCGGATTTCGATGGTGTTCCGGTCAAAACGTGCTATGGCCCCACGAGAATTGAGCCATTCCGCTTCAAGGATTCCCTCAGTATCAAAGGGTTGAATGCCGCTGGCAATGGGTTCTAAAACCGAGCGCTCATAATCCCGCCTGGTATAGACCGCCTCAGGGATCACCTCTCCTGTTATCACCGGGATTTTTTTCTGATTGAGCCGGTAGACCTCCAGCCGCGTGTCCATGAAACCGGCTTTACGGCCCTCCATGAGCGGCGTGCTGGCCGCCAGTCCTGGCAGGATGGGGAGGATAACTCGGAGGGCGGCATGTAGTTTTCCGAATTCCTCATCCCCGCAGAAGGGGAGGTTTAGATGGACACTTTGCAGGTTGGCCCAGCCATGACCCCGACAGCCGAAGATTCGGTCATAACTCTCATAGATCTCACTATTTGCATGGGGCCACAGACGTGTTTCCTGGAGCGGGTCCATCAGGGGATGCATCCCCCCCGGAAGCAGCATGCCGTCAAAGGCTTTGAGCAGACCGTTGATGTATCGGATTTCTCCAAGAAAATTTTCCGGGAGGGATTTTAGATTCTCTGCGGGGCCGTTGGTCTTCAGCTCCATTACATGCAGCACCAGCTCATTGGACCAGGCCATGCTCCCCCGTTCCACATCGTTAGTGATGATTCCAGCCTCAGCTTTAAGTACCTCATCGGCAACAGGCATCACCCTGAGGGTGTCAGCATGAACGATCATGTATTCCAGCTCAACCCCGTACCCCTCAAAGAGGTGCAGGGGTTTCTCAGGTTCTCTCATCAAACAAGTCCCTCTTTACGCCGCTCTATACGCTTCAGGAAGACCCGCATGATGCGCCGGTACAGTTCATCCTTCAGGATCATATCCTCTACGGAGTGATCGATGCTGGGGTTGTCGTTGATCTCGATTACATAAAATTTCCCATCCAGCTCCTTGATGTCCACCCCGTACAACCCATCACCGATCAGATTGGCGGCCTTCTGTGCTATACGGACCACCTTTTCCGGAGCCTGTTCCACAGGGAAGGAATCCGTCTTGCCGTAAAGGAGCTTGCCCGTTCCGTCCTCCTTCTTCACGATCTGCCAGTGTTTGCGGGCCATATAATACTTGCAGACATAGAGAGGCTGATGATCAATGATCCCCACACGCCAGTCATAAGGAGTGGGAACGAATTCCTGGGCGATGATGAGCTCAGATTTTTCCAGAAGCCGGTCCACCTCGGTGGTAAACTGCGCTTCGTCATCCACCTTAACAACCCCCAAAGAAAAGGAGCTGTCGGGCTGTTTAAGAACGATGGGGAACCCCAGCTCCCGGATGGCCTCCTCCTTATTGTCCCTATGCAATATCACGGTTTTGGGAGCCGGGATCTTGTAACGGTCCAGCATCTCCGCCAGATAGACCTTGTTTGTGCATTTCAGTATCGATTCGGGATCATCGATGACCACAAGCCCCTCCGCCGTTGCCCTGCGGGCAAACCGGTAGGTGTGATGATTTACGCTGGTCGTTTCCCGAATGAAAAGGGCGTCGAATTCGGCGATCCGTCCGTAATCATCCTTGTCGATTACCTCCACGTCGAAACCAACGGACTCCGCCGCCCGCATGAACTTCTGCAGGGACTTCTCGTCAGAGGGGGGTGTCAAATCGTTCCGGTTGTATAGGATCGCCATATCATAACGCGCATTGGACTTGCGGGGAACAGATGTAACCTTCCCCATGAAATACTCCTTGGCCGCCTCTTCCACAAAATAATAGTGATCTTTGGGTATATCATCAGCGGCGATGGGTTCGATATTCTGGAGCTGCCATTTTTTGTTAAAGACGAAGATGGCCCTCAGACAGGGCGCCGGAAAGAGTTTGAAGAGATGCTGGCTCAAGTTTTGATAACGCTTGGCCAGGTTTTGCCCGAAATAGATGCTCAGGGTAAAATTCCCCGACTGCAGGGGAGCCAGGCTCTTTTGTATCAGATCATCCAGGTCCTCGGAGACAAAGCGTATCATCGTCTGGGATTTCATATCCTGGATGGTCATGACGCTGGGTATGGGCTTGTGACCGCGCGCCGCCGCAAGGAGAGAGACGTAATAGCCGTTGCTCTGATAGCGGTAGGATTTGCACAGGTTGAAAACCTTAACCGCCCGAAGGTCGCTGAATTCACTCCTGGTCAGATAAGCCTTGGCGGAGATAACCTCGATACCGGGAACGTCCAAGTCCCAGTTTTTCGGATTGTTGACGATGAAGAGGGTTCGCATTTTATTTTGTCCCCTTCGGGTTCTCCTCGATGATCAGCAGGTTGGCATCATAGGTGAGAATCCCTAGCAGTATTGAGCAGATCAGGCGATTGATGCTGACGAGATACTGATGGCTTTTCGACACAGGATTGGGCAGCATGGGGTCGGCCACAAGCACCTCCCTTTCCGTCTGATCATATCCGCAGAGAACAACGAAATGCCCCGAAGGATCGCCCCGCACATCGTCATAATCACAGGCCGCCCCGTACTCACGGGCCGTCCTGTAAAGGTAGGTGGCACTGAGTCCTGTCAGTACAGGAACTGACTTCTTCAGGTAACGCCTGATCAGTCCCGGCGTGAGGTCCTCAAACTGTATTTTGCCTCCCCGTGAAAGAAATTCACTGTAGGCCTCCGAGGCCTCATGAAGTTTTTTTACACGTTTATGCTGCATCTGACTTTTCAACCTCTCGACGATATCGATCGAGGAATCCCTAAACCAGGAGGGATCAAAGACCTGCAGGTTGTAGGTGTAAATTTTCGCGCGATATCCCCTGGAGAGGGCATGGCATCCAAGAAAAACCGCCAGAGTCCCCCCCCCTTCAACACCCCGCACTTCAGATATCACCTTATCGAGAGATATATTGTCCCCATAATAACGGTATACAGCATGCAGACAGGTAGGCCCGCAGGTAACATCGTCAGGCTGAGGCAGGATATTCAGGCGAAGTCTGGTTCTCATACAGGGATCACCCATGAATCATGAGCGACTTAAATCGGTTCATTGTTTATCTCTCCGAACCGAAATGTGCTACTGCCAGAAGGTGATTATGTCAATCTAAAATTACCTGCCCGCGATCCTGCTGCACGGTTTTTTTCCCGACAACCCGGAGATACAAAAGAGAGCATAGGAAGGATGGGACCAGCTCATAGAGATAGGCAGACATCCCGGATACCTTCCAGATAATCGTGAGAGAGAATCCCAGTAGCATCCCTGTTATGGCCTGCCGGGGCTGGAATCTGTAATCCCGAAGGATCAGAATGACCAGCGGTCCAAACCCGGCTCCCAAGATCGGAAGAGCACACGTCTGAACTCCAGTCACGAGTGGATATCTCG
>CALCJG010000040.1 GCA_937967705.1 uncultured Spirochaetia bacterium | reverse complement strand
CCGGCAAACCGCCGGATGACGGCGGCTTTCAGCACATCACCCCCTGCCTTCCCTTTGCTTGAGACGCTGGACCATTACGGTAAAGCTGTTATAGAGCTCCTGAAATTCGTCATTTTTCCGCAGAGGCCGTATTTCCGGATAATGCCCTTCCGAAATATCCTTCACATATTGAGTGAGGAGGGTGATGGGCCCCGCCATGCTGTGGGTTTTTCGGAGTATGACGAAATAGAGCACAAGGCCCTGGGAGAGCGCAAAGACGATGATGATGATGAAGAGGATGTTATTACTCCCCGTAATGCCCTTGATGGTAGCCACGTTCTCGTAGACGGTATTCATGTTCTTGTCGATGTTCTGTGAAAAAGCGGCCTTGGCCTTGTTGAGCCGATCGAGGTTTTTTTCCTTGGAAACGACAATCAGCTCGCTGAAGGCCTCATATTGGACGGAGATCAGGTCTTTGTGACTGCTGACGATTTCTTCCAGTCTGTGATTGTTGTAGAAGGCGTTAATGCCCACTGCCACTATGATGGCCGTAAAGACGAGATAGATCATTCCGAGTATTTTAAGGGTCGTCTTGAGCTGGAACTGTTTGTCGATGAGGATCTGTTTTCTGTTTCCCATGCTGGTCTCCTGCGATTATGTGAAGTCTTGCCTGTATAAACCTATCATTTCCATCAAAAAAGACCGCCGACGGGGGAGGGGGTGTTTATCCTATGCCCCTGCTGTGCCTGATCGGCCATGTTCCGGGATCGGCAGGCGGAAAGCGGGCCGAAAGGGGAACGATCCCTTTTTCAAGGGGACGGAAAACCCCTCTGATCCCCTATGACCCGCCGGTCTGATGTTTTGTATGTTTTTCTATTCCGCAAAGGCTGTGGTTACACGCAATTAATGATCTACCGGGTATGGTTCTATGTGGTACGGCTGTGTGGGAGAGACTATCCTTCGATTGATTTTTTGTCAAGTAAGAATAGTAACTCCTCAGGAGGCCGCCCCGAAGCCGTCGATGACGGACTTTCGGGAACGGTCAGGAAGGTTCCGGATGGTAACGGATCCTTCAGAGGATGAATCCCAGCAGGCTCTCGGAAAGTTCACCGAGGGCCCTGTCGTTTTCCCCGGGAAGATTGCCGGAATGCACGCTTTCCCGGAGGGAAGCCACCTTCGCTTCGCGGTTTTCGCTCTCTTCAGACAGCAGTCTTCGGATCTCCGGCATATAGGCGAGGGCCTGGGCTCTGAGGGTTTCCCTGTTCTCCCCTTTCTGGCGTAATTCCTCATAGCGGTTTCGGGCTTCCGGGGATATCTCCACACGGTCGGATCTGACGGTATCCCGGGGGATTATGCGGCGTTGATCGACCCGTCTGCCATGGGTTACATAGGGGTTCTGGGAGTAGATAAAGGTTGTGTTTTGATCTATTTTCATGACCGGCTCCTTAATGGTTTTTCCTGATAACGTTGTGACATAATTATTATCGGAAGGGCTACATGGATGTTTAGCTAAAATTATGTATAGTGCTATTTTTTTTGATAAAACCTGGTTGAAGAGCCGGGTTTTTCGGTTTACTTTACTCCTTGCCGGGGGGCATGCTGTAATCCAGAGAAAAAAAAGCCCTAAGGAGAGAGCGATGGATCTGGGTATAAAGGGGAGAACCGCTCTGGTGACCGCATCCAGCCGGGGACTGGGGTGGGCCGCTGCCTGCCGTTTGTCTCAAGAAGGAGTCCGTGTGGCCCTTTGCGGCCGTGACAGGGGGCGAATCGATGCGGCCCGGCAGCGCCTGGTGGATGTTACTGGCGGTGAGGCCCTGGCCTTTGCCGTGGATGTGACCGACAACGATGCCGTAAGCGGGATGGTGCGGTCCCTGGAGGAGACCTGGGGTTCTGTAGACATCCTGGTCTGTAATGCCGGCGGCCCTCCGGCGGGGAGCTATGAGGATTTCGGTCTCGATGATTACCGGAGGGCGACGGAGCTCAATCTGATGAGCACCATACGTCTCTGTTATCAGGTACTGCCCCGGATGAAGGCGAAGGGATGGGGGCGAATCATCACCATCACCTCCGTGGCTGCCAAACAGCCCCTGGAAAACCTCATCCTTTCCAACACGGCGCGGGCGGGAGTTCTGGGATTCGGCAAAACCCTGGCAGGACAGGTGGCCGCCGCAGGGATTACCGTCAATTCCCTATTGCCGGGATACACCCGAACCGAGAGGATCGAGGAACTGGCGGTAAGATTTGTAAAGGACGGGCAGGGGAGTGAGGAGGATTTCTACGATAAGGTTACGGCCTCCATCCCCGCCCGACGTATGGGCCGACCGGAAGAGTTTGCCCAGGCCGTGGCCTTCCTGGCATCGGAGGGGGCGGCCTACATTACCGGAGTGGCATTGCAGGTGGATGGGGGATTCTGCAGCGGCATCCTATAGGGAATAATGCTTGACGCCTGATCCGCCCCGATGAGACTGAAAGGGACGGCCGGATGAGAGACATCACCCCCCCGTTTTTTGAAGGGATGTTCTAAAGGGATTTTGGTCATTATGGATGAGAAGGATAAAATGGCGCTGATGCGCACGGAACTGATGAAAAAGCGTGAAGAATGGCGTACCGTGCGCCAGAAGAGACTGCAGAGGAAGGAAGAGCTGCTGTCTCAGGGGCTGGATAAACCCTCCCTGCGCCGGGATAAAATCTTCAAGGCGCTGGACAAGGAACAGGAGAGGCTTTCCAAGGCGATCAGGCACCTGGAGAAGCACCTCAACCGGCGTCTGGCAAAAGCTGAGGGGGATGAGGAAGCATAGATCCGATATTCTGCTGCCCGCTTATTGCGACAAAAAGGGCAGGGTCTACGAGGCGGAGGGATATTTCCCCGCCTTTCGCTCCGGGCGGAGGACGCTTCCGGCGGACCCCGCTGAGCTGATCCCTCTTCCCGACGGCACTTTGCTCTTTTCCCTGCCGGACAGAACTCCGGTCTTCTATGAATCCTCCCAAGGCTCCCCGGTGAACGTTCCGGTTATTGGCAATCGCAGGGTCTGGGCCGCTTCGGCCTTTCTCAGTTCGGGATATCTCCGAACCTATCTGCCGGCCTTCGAACGGGAGAAGGGATGCCGGCCCCTTTCCCTCTGGGCTTACGCCGGTCTGGTCATCCGGGAGGGGAAATTCTTTGTTCCCGCGCTCAGGATCGATGAGGACCCCCGTTCGGACCCGGCGCTGCACGAGAACGAGCCGGAGCTGAAGCGGGCCATTAAGGGGATGAAGGGGCGATATCCCGGCAACCGGCTGGTGGAGCAGCTCTCCCACTGCGCTACGGAATACCGCTGTCTCTGTGCCCGCAATTTTTTCCTCGGCCGCTACGAGGCGCCGGTTCCCACGACGCCGCAGTGCAACGCCTTCTGCGCGGGATGTCTTTCGCGTCAGGAGGGGTCCGGCTTCAGCCAGTCCCAGAACCGGCTGGATTTCATGCCCGGTCCGGGAGAGATCGCCGAGGTGATCTCCCATCACCTGGAGGCGGTGGATGCCTCCGTGGCCAGTTTCGGCCAGGGCTGCGAGGGCGAGCCGCTGCTGCGGGGAAAAGACCTGGCAAAGGCCATCGCCCTTGTACGGGAGAAGACCGGCAGGGGAACTATCCATCTCAACACCAACGGTTCCCTTCCCGGGATGGTGCGGCTTCTCATCCAGGCGGGGCTCGATTCCATACGTATCAGCCTCAATTCCCCCACACCGGACTATTATCTCCGTTACTATCAGCCGAAGGTCTATGAGTTTTCAGATGTGCTCCGTTCCCTGGAGATCGCCCTGGAGGCGGGGATTTTCGTCTCCCTTAACCTCTTCTTCCTGCCAGGCTTTACCGATATGGAAACCGAGGCAGAGGCCCTGTTCGAGTTCTTGCGGCGTTACCCGGTTCACATGCTTCAGACTCGCAATCTCAATATAGATCCGGATTACTACCTGGACCATATCGGTTTCCGGGAATCCCCGGCCCTGGGTATACGGAAGCTTCTGGATATCCTGCGTACCGAGTTTCCCCATATGCGTCTGGGATACTACAACCCACCCAGGGAAAGTTTTCCGGAATCCTGCCAGGCAAAAAAATAGCTTGCAGGGAATCCCGTCCTGTGGCAAAGAATCTTCATCAGCCCTTTGCCGGCATGATCCTTTTCCCCTCTTCAGAGGAAAAGCATGCCTGATCTGTTCGTCACGGGAACCGGCCGGGGCTTTCAATTTCCGAGGGGGATGGCATGATATCGTCTAAGGCCAAAGAGGTAAAGCCTTTCATCGTCATGGATGTCATGGCGAAGGCGGATGAGCTGGAGAAGAAAGGGGAGTCGGTCATACACCTCGAGGTCGGAGAACCGGACTTCGACACGCCGGAGGTGATACAGCAGGCCGCCGTGGAGGCCATAAACTCAGGTAAGACCAAGTACACCCTGGCCATGGGGCTCATGGAGCTCCGGGAAGCCATCTGCGACTACTATTATCGGGAATACCATGTCGTTATCAGCCCCGATCAGATCATCGTAACCTCCGGTACCTCACCGGCGCTCCTTTTCATGATGCTCGCCATTCTGGAGGAGGGGGACGAGGTGATCATCTCCAACCCCCATTACGCCTGCTATCCCAATTTTATCCGCTCCGTCGGGGGGAATCCCGTGGAGGTGCGCACTTATCCCGAGGACGGGTTCCAGTACCGGCCGGAGGCCATCAGGAAAGCCCTATCGGACCGGACCCAGGGGATAGTGATCAATTCCCCCTCCAATCCCACAGGTATTGTCATGAGCGACCGGAACCTGGAGGAAATCGCGGGATTCACGAAACAGTATGTCATCTCCGACGAGATATACCACGGCCTGGTCTACGAGGGGCGGGCCCGCTCCATTCTGGAGTTTACCAAGAACGCCTTCGTGATCAACGGATTTTCCAAGCTCTACGCCATGACCGGGTGGCGCCTGGGCTATCTGATCTTTCCGAAGGAGTTCACATCGGTGATGCGCCGGATTAATCAGAATTTTTCCATCTCCGCCAACAGCTTTGTGCAGTGGGCGGGCATCGCGGCCCTTCAGAGTGCGGCGCCGGATGTGGAGAGGATGAAGACCGTTTACAACGAGCGGCGCGTCTATATGCTGCAGCGCCTTCAGGAGATCGGCCTGAAGATTCATCATCAGCCCACCGGGGCCTTTTACATCTTTGCGGACGCCCGTTCCTTCTGCAGTGATTCCTACGCCGAGGCTTTTCGAATCATCGAAGAGGTCAAAGTGGGCGTTACGCCGGGAATCGATTTCGGTTCGGGGGGTGAGGGCTTTCTCCGTTTTTCCTACGCCACCTCGATGGAAAACATCCGTGAGGGGCTTAACCGGATTGAGGACTATTTCAAGAAGAAGAAATCATGAAAGCGGTACTCTTCGAATCCCGGGAATCCCATAACTTCTATCCCCTCTCGCTCACCAGGCCCCTCTGGGAGCTGCGCGTCGGCTGCTTTACCTTCGCCGAAAGGCTGGAGCTCTTCCTGAAGAGGTATCACGGCGGGGAAAGACCGGAGATACACTATTTCACCCGGGACTATCTGGCCCCTCTCTTCCGTCATGAGTATCCCGAGAGGCGTATTAACGAACCGGACCGCCTTGAGAAGGCGGGAGAGATCCTCTTCGTCGATGCCACCACTGTGCCGCCCCCGGGGCTGGGAGATCTCAGACCGGATACCGTTTACACGATCAACGGCAAACCCGCTCTGGCTCTGATAAATGAACCGCTGGCCCGGGAACAGCTCTTCGGGCGGGGGGGTGATGTCAGCGATTTTCTGGACAGCCTGACGGCACGGGAGGACGGGGCCGCCCTGGGACTCAAGCGGGCGGAGTATATCTGGAACCTGGTGGAGATGAACCCTGATCTCATCAAATCCGACTTTTCTCTGATAAGGCAGGATAATCCCCAGCCTCGCCCGGAGGGTGTAACCTTTCTGGGTGATCCCAACCAATTATACATTGAGGGGGATGTTCTCATCGATCCCTT
This sequence comes from uncultured Spirochaetia bacterium, assembly GCA_937967705.1. GTDB lineage: Bacteria > Spirochaetota > UBA4802 > UBA4802 > JAGODF01 > CALCJG01. The sequence continues at coordinate 2,431 of CALCJG010000040.1, read as the reverse complement.
CGTATGCCTGGACGCCACCGGAGGGCCGGTGATTATCCGGAGGGGGGTGCGGGTCAATCCCTTTACCAGGATCGAGGGACCAGCCTTTATTGATGAAAACTGCCTGCTCCTGGGAGCCCGTATCCGGGAGGGGACTTCCCTGGGGAAGTATTGCCGTGTGGGAGGCGAGGTGGAAGAGAGTATATTCCATGATTATTCCAACAAATATCATGACGGTTTCATCGGGCATGCCTGTGTGGGCTCCTGGGTGAACATGGGGGCCATGACCACCAACAGCGATCTGAAGAACAACTATTCTCCAGTAAAGGTATACATCCCTTCCAGGAGAGTCAGCACGGGCAGCCTCAAGGTGGGCTGTTTCATGGGGGATTACACCCGGACCAGTATAGGTACCCTCATCAATACGGGCAGCAGTATTGGGGTCGGCTGTATGCTTGTGCACGCGGGGCATCTCAGCCCCGCTCATCTCCCCTCCTTCACATGGTTTATGGGCAATGCCCTGCGGGAGGGCGAGGGGAACGACTCCCTCTACGAGACAGCTGCGGCGATGATGGCCCGCCGGGGGAAACGCTTTGGGGCGACCCATAAAGGGATGCTGGAGGAGATCAGCCGAATCACTGAAACGAACCGAAGAGAAGAGCTGGACAAATGGAAAAAAGCGCAGAAATAAGGTTTTCCCTCGTTCTCTTCATCTCCCTTTTTCTTCACATGGTGATGATAGTGGCTATCTCGCTGCCCTCCTATGAGGCCCTCCGGGAGCTGCAGAAGAGAAGGGCCGCCTCCACACGCCCCTTCCAGGTCCGGGATATCATCGTCAATGTCAATCAGGATGACCGCCGCGTGGTGACTCCCAAGACCCTCCTGTCGGACCGCGACTCCACGGCGCGGGGATACATCACCAAAGAAAAAGGGGACCACTGGCTCAACAACTCCCTGGAGTTTTTCATGAAGAGGGGCTCTCCGGATTCGGGCAAATCCTCCCGGAAGATCAGTCGTAAAAGTGGCAAGGCGGGTGTGCTCCTGGCGGCCAAGAACGAGATCGCCATAATGCTGAGCAAAGAGGAATCCAGCAGTCAGGACGTGACGGGGCGCGGGGGCGCCGGGGAGATGACGCGGATACCGGACAAAAACAGCTTTACCCGCCGCAACGCCATCTTCTATTCCAGCGACGGACGTTTCTCCTTCAACACCTTGAAATTCAGAGATTTTAAATACTTCCGCAAGATGAAGGACAAGATCGCCTCCAACTGGTTTCCTCCGGACATGTCCAATGTGGCCATCGGGGGATACGCGCCGGGCCGCACCCGGATCATGGCCATCTCCAGTCAGGAGGTAAAAATCTATTTTATTATGAACCGTAAAGGGGATGTGGTCAAGGTGGAGCTGGTCGACTCCCTCGGAAACCAGGCCCTGGACAAGTCCTGCATCGAGGCCATCAAGATGTCCAAGAATTTCGGCAAGGTGCCGGACGACATTACGGGGGAGCATGTCGTCATTCCCTTCATCTTCGGCTACTACCTCTACTGAGGAACATCGGAAACAACCCTCCGGGCCGGCAGGCACGTTAAACAAGGAACCGCCCTTCGGGACTCCCCGGCGGTCCTGTGTCCGACCGGGGAGGGGGGTTGCCGGGACTTTTTTTTAAATTCTCCCGTCAATCAGATCTCTGAGGGTGTGTTTGCCGATGATCTTGGTGCGTGAGCTCTCCATGTCCCTCAGATATTTCTGCATGTACTTCTTCACGGGATCCGAGGCAGGCATCAACGGAGGAACCTTCAGGCTCACGTCGTGTATGATCTCGATGAGATCCACCAGCTTGATGTTAAGGGATGAGTTTGTAGGGCGATAGCTGTCGTTGTCGGCCTCCTCGATAAGGCCTTCCTTCTTGAAGACCGCCATCATGTGTTCTACCTCCTCGCCTTTTTGTGCTGTCACCTTCATCAGGTCCTTATAGGGTGTGGTACCCTTGCCCTTCTCAAAGTTCTCGTAGATGTGATAGATAAGAGATATGCCGTAGGCAACGTGGACGTCCGTTACCTCTTTAAAGGCCTTCTTCAGATTACGGTAAGTATGCGGATGCATGAGAGTGTAAGAGACCTCCGCACCGTAGAGGGTGATGACCGAAGAGGCGTAGATCATAAGCAGGAAGATGGGGATGGCCGCCAGGGCTCCGTAAACCGCCAGGGTGCCGCCCGCGAAAGAGCGCACATAAAGGATGAAGAGCAGTATGAATATAACCCAGACGGTTCCGGTAAAGGCGGCGCCGATGGCTGCGGGCTTGAAGGGCACCTTGGTGTTGGGCATGGCGATGTAGATCAGCAGGAAGAGCAGCCAGATAAAGGCAAAGGGCGCCAGAAAGTTGAGCACCAGCACGATGAAGCTGCGGCCCTCGACCCCTTTCCACGTCTTCCCGTCGTTGAGGGATTTCATG
>CALCJG010000039.1 GCA_937967705.1 uncultured Spirochaetia bacterium | reverse complement strand
GACCACCGAGATCTACACTCTTTCCCTACACGACGCTCTTCCGATCTTAAATCATCTCCTCGCTGAGCTCCCGGAGATTGCCGAGAAAGCGGTAGTAGACGGAGCGGGGGGAGAGCCGGTTGAAGAGTCTTTTCAGAAGGGGACCGTCGTCCGGAACGACGGGGCGGATAAAGACGGTAGCCCCATTCTTTAAAACAGCGCTCGTTTCGTGATCCCTGGGATAGTTTTCCGGACGGCTCGTGTTCATGTACCTGATAAGCCTCGTTCCTTGAATCTTATTATGAGGACCTTGCACTCTTTGTGGCATCAATGTATCGGACAGGATTGCGCGGATCAAGGAATTTTAGGCATCCCGGAGGATGAAAACTATGAGAGGGGTGGAATTCCTCATGAAGAATCCCCGTTGACAAAACCCTTTCCCTGTAGGATAATCAGGCATTGACAAGGAGATGAATGCCATGAAAACCCTCTGTGCCGTCCTGACAGCCGTGCTCCTCTGCTCCGTGCTGGCGGCGGTTTCCGATGCCGCCGCTCCGCCGAAGGCCATAGACCGGGACGAGGCCGTGAAAATCGCCCTGGCGTTTCTGAAGAAACAGGAATACGCCTCCCGGTATCACCGGGACAACCCCCTGGTTACCCTGCGGAAGGGGGAGTATTTCGTGGAGTTCCGGGACAAGCGGAAATATGTAAAGCCCGGTGTCTGCATCATCGCCGTGCACAGCGTAACGGGAAAGGTGCGGCATGTCCCCGTTGAGTGAAGACCGTAAACAGTTTCTGCGGCATCTCCGGGGGTATGCCCTGGGTTCCCTCTTCTTCCTGGCAGTCCTTCCCCTTGCGGCTTATGGACTGTCCCGGTATCTGTCGGAGTGGGAGAGGGTGCTCCCTGTCTCCCCGGAGGCCCGATGGGCCTTCTTTATTATACTGGGGGGAGCCGGTCTCTTCTTCGCTTTCCATTCCCTGGTGGTGCAGTACCAGATGGGCAGGGGAGGGCCTGCGGAGTTTCTCAACATCGAGGTGAGTCCCAAAACGCAGAGGCTGGTGGTGTCGGGGCCCTACCGGATGACCCGCAATCCCATGCTCTTCGGAACCTGTCTCTACTACTGCGCCCTGTCCCTTGCCTGCAATTCCCTGGTCTGCCTGGCGGCGGCCTTGCTTTTTACTGCAATCATGCTGGCGGAGGTGAAGCTGGTGGAGGAGCCGCGCCTGTCCCGGGAATTCGGGGCGGAGTTCGCGGAATACAGGAGGAAGGTCTCCTTTTTTCTGCCCCGGCCGATGCGGAAGGAATAGCGGGTAAGCATGGAGCATCAGCACATATCCCTACTGTAGCGAGGTGATTGAACATGTCCCTGACAGGCAGATGGATTGATCTGATCTTCCGGGTGGCCACCGGCAGCTGGAAAGTGAGGCTGCTCGTGGCGCCCCTGGTGGGGCTTTTCTATGCGGGGCTTATCGGTTCCTTCATTCTCCTGGCGGTCATCGCCGATCGCTGGCTGGGGCTCCCGGCGGTGCCGTGCCCTCCCTGGAGCCTGGGGGCGGGAGTACCGCTCCTTCTCCTGGGGTTCCTGCTCATGGTCTATTCCCTGGCGCATTTCATCCGGGTCAGGGGGACGCCGGTTCCCTTCAGCCCGCCGCCCCGTCTGGTGGACACGGGGCCTTACCGCTATGCCCGCAATCCTATGCTCACGGGTATCTTCGCCCAGCTCTTCGGACTGGGGCTGCTGCTCTCGTCCCTCTCCCTGTTCTGTTTTTTTACACCCCTGTTCATCCTCATCAACGCCTGGGAGCTCAAGTTCGTGGAGGAGCCGGAGCTGGAAAAGCGCCTCGGGGAGGACTACAGGCGGTATAAAAAACGCGTTCCCATGTTCTTTCCCCGATTCAAGGGGGTGGATAATCCCTGATGGAGGTGATGGTATGAAAACCCTGAGTATATCCCTGGCGGTGGGAATAGCCGCGGGATTACTGGATATTCTGCCCATGTTGATGAAAAGACTCCCCCGGCGGGAGGTTCTCTCCGCCTTTCTGCATTATCTCGTCGCATCCGTGCTTATCTTTCACGCGGACCTGCCGGGCATACCCTGGTATCTGGAGGGGGGACTTATCGCCCTGGGCCTGGCCCTGCCGGTCATGGTGCTGGTAGGGGAAAAGGAACCCAAGGCCCCGCCGG
>CALCJG010000038.1 GCA_937967705.1 uncultured Spirochaetia bacterium | reverse complement strand
CGGGGCGTAGCGCAGTCCGGTTAGCGCACATGACTGGGGGTCATGGGGTCGGAGGTTCAAATCCTCTCGCCCCGAATATCATTTTATTTCTGTGATGAGCAGTATCTCTTCTTAATTGTTCAATGGACGATCAAAGTCAACCTGCCGATCCGTGTAGTTTCGACAAACCCATATTATTCCATGGAAGCGACTCCCGGTCTGTCCAGCCTCTGACACCGTTATCCCGCCACACCCATACTATAAATAAGGAGAATAATTCGGTCTATGGAACTGGAACATTTTTTTGATAAAAGTCAGATCATTCAGCTGAAGAACACCGAAAAGCAGCTCGTTCTCAAGGAGATGCTGACTAAACTGGAACAGCTGGAGAAGATAGAGAACGTCGACCGCTATTACGCCCAGATCGTCCACAGGGAATCCCTGGAGAACACCGGCATAGGGCACGGTTTCGCCATCCCCCATGCCAGGACCGACAGCGTTTCGGACTTCATCACAATCTTCGGTGTTGCCGGCGAGAGCATAGAGTATCAATCCTTTGACGGTGTCCCCGTCAACTTCATCCTCCTCAGCATCTTTCCCACCAGCATGAGCACGAAGTACCTTTACATGGTGGGCATGATGGCGCGCATCTTCTCCAACAAGGAAAAAAGAGAGGCCATAGAAGAGGCCAGGACCCCGGCCAAAATCTACGCGCTACTGAAAAAAGAGGCCAAGTCCTATTTCGAGACCATCTCCGAAAAGAGCGAAAAGGAGCTGGACAAGATTGAAAACCTTTCCGGGGTTCCCTCCTCAGACCTGGACCTCATCATCCGCCTGGACCGCCTCTACTGCCTCTTCGACGGCGGCGACAAGTCCCAGTCCGTGGTGGATAAAATTGGACAGCTCAAAAAGCTGATCGACAACCGCTCCCTCACCTATTATGAACGCATGCGTAAAAAACTGCAGAACCCCTTTGCCATCATAGACAAGAGCAGTTGTTCGGGCTGTCACCTGGAGATCCCCCCCGTTTACATGTCCCAAATCCGCGAATCCAAAGGGATTTCCGTCTGCAATCACTGCGGAAGATTTCTCATTATCATATAAGGCACCATGCTGACCCTCGAACTTTTAAAGCCCTTTGTCATCTCCCTGCTCCTGGGCGCTCTTGTGGGGATGGAAAGGGCTTTTGCATCGCGATTCGAAAAAGAAGGCCAGGACATACTGGCAGGAGTGCGCACCTTCACACTCATCGCCCTTATGGGATGTCTTTCCGCCTTCCTCGACGCCAGGGTAAAACCGGGCATTCTGCTTACCGCCTTCGGGGGAATCCTCCTCATAACCACCGTCTCCTACTTCATCAGTTATTTCAAACATGCGGAACGTGGCCTGACGACGGAGATCAGCATCTTCATCTGCTTTCTCATAGGCGTCCTGGCCCAGACAAATCATATCTTTCTTTCCGTTTTCACGGCCGTCATCCTGGCCATAATCCTTCACCTCAAGGAGAGCGTTAACAGGCTTACGGCCCGCATTGAGTCCGAGGACATTCGGGCCCTTCTGAAATTCGCCATCATCACCTTCGTCATCCTTCCCCTCTTCGATCCCTCTTACTCCCTCAGGGTAAGGGATACCGTTCTCGCTGAACAGTTGGTTTCTCTGGGGAAACCCCTGGCGGATCTGGAACTGATCAATCCGCATACAGTCTGGCTCATGGTGGTACTGATTTCGGGGATCGGGTTTACCGGCTATGTTTCCATCAAGGCGCTCGGATCCCGCAAGGGGATCGGTTTGACCGGTTTTCTGGGCGGTCTCGTCTCCAGCACTGCCACCACCATGACCTTCTCAAGACGCAGCCGGGAAGCGGAAGCGTTATCCCTCTCCTTCGCACTGGCGGTTCTTCTGGCATGTTCCACCATGTTTCCCCGCATCCTCGTGGAGGTGTCCATCATCAATCCGGCACTCCTGCAGTCCCTGGTGGTAACGATGGGCCTTATGGCGCTGGGCGGCTTTGCCTTCAGTTTTCTGTTATGGAAAAAAAGCGGCAATGAGAGCGGGGGAGAGGTGCCCCTGAAAAATCCCTTTCTGATTCTGCCGGCTCTGAAGTTCGGCATGCTTTATGCGGGAATCGTGCTCCTGACCCGGGTCATGGAGGTGATCGGAGGAAACAGCGGCGTATACATTGTAAGCATACTCTCGGGAGCCACGGACGTGGACGCCATCACCCTCACGATGAGTCAGATATCCCGGCAGGACCCGTCCAAGATGGGACAGGCCACGACGGCCATTACCCTTGCAGCCTTCTCGAACACTCTGATGAAAGCGGGCATGGCGTTCTTCATGGGGTCATCAACACTGCGTAAACTGATCCTCATCGGCTTCGGCATCATCCTGCTCTCCGGAATTATCGGACTGGTCCTGCTCAATATCTGAACCCCGCCGAATGATGATCCTGATAATCGTTTCCGTCTGCAATGGGGCGGGCATTGCCCAGCCGGTTATTTACGGTAAAGCGCCTCGAACTGTTCCAGTGTAAGAATGTTGAAAAGCTTGTCGGTTCCGGAAATGGACATGAGATCTATAAAGGAAGACTTGAGGCCGTAGAGGATAAGGTCTGTCTCCTGCAGAATCAGATGGCGGGAAAAGCCGATCAGCTGTCCCAGAGCAGCCAGATCCATCTGGTTCACATCCTCAAAGTCGAGAGCCATGAGCCTTGGGCCATCGGCTATCAGCACAAGCAGATCCCTGCCCAACTGATGGAAGGACTGATCCGTCATCTCGCCCTCCAGGTGAACAATGATCAGGTCGCCCGTTTTTTCTATCCTTTTCTTCATATCATACCTTCATTGAAATGGGACTCCAGCCAGCATGCAGGTCAGAACCGTCATTTCATCCCCCGGCCGCCTTCAGTGCTTCAATCTTTGAGAAGAAATCCCGGATGTCAAGGGGTTTTGCAATATAATCATTAAAACCCGAGGATAGAAACCTATCCTCATCCCCCTGCAGGGCATGGGCAGTCAGGGCAATTACATACAGACCTTTGAGCTCATCATCCCGGCGTATTTCTTTTATGGTCTCCATCCCGTCCAGCACCGGCATCTGTATATCCAGAAGAACCAGATCGAAAAGCCCTTCCGGCGTCTTCGCCGCCTCTCTGAGCTTTTGCAGGGCAACCCGGCCGTTCCCGGCGATCTCGTATTCAGCCTCCAGCCGCTCAAGGAGTTTTCCCAAAAGCCTCTGATTCATCTCATTGTCCTCGGTAACCAGAACCCTGAAGCGCCCTTTTACCGGCACTGTTTGAGATACGGTATTCGGGGAGGCATGCTCCGCCGGGAGAGCGGTCTCCTCCCTGTCAAGAGGCCGGGATTCCTCATCAAGGGGGAGAATCACCGTGAATACGGTTCCCTTTCCCTGCCTGTTTTCGTACCGCACCGAACCGCCCATCCCCTCTGTCAGATTCTTCACGATGGCCAGGCCCAGCCCCGAACCCCCGTATTGTCGGGTGGAAGAGGCGTCCGCCTGACTGAAAGAGGCAAAGATATCTTCCCGCGATTCCCCGGGTATTCCGATTCCCGTGTCGGCTATGGTACAGAGGAACATCCCATCGGAATAACTGTACTCCATCTCAATGCCGCCCTCCGACGTGAATTTCACCGCGTTGTCCGTGAGATTCGACAGCACCTGAACGATGCGGTACCGGTCACCGACTACCCGGGGAGGAATGGGCGTCAACTCTCTGACGCTGAAACTCAGCTTCTTGTCCGCCGCCCGGGGAGAAAAGGTCTGATGGATATGGGCAATCAACTCCTTCAGGGAGAAACCCGACTTCTCGAACAGGGTTCTCCCCGCTTCGATTCGGGAAAAATCGAGAATGTCGTTCAATGTCTTGAGGAGGTTCTCCCCCGCCACGTTTATGATCTCCAGCTTTTCCCTCTTGATCGTCTCCCTCTCTTCATTGAGAAGGAGTCCCGCAAACCCCAGGATGGCGTTGAGGGGGGTTCTGATCTCATGGCTCATGTTTGCCAGAAAGGCGCTCTTGGCCCTGTTTGCCGATTCCGCCAGATCCCTCGCGGTTTTCAGATCCTCCTGCACACGGACCAGTTCCGATATATCCGCAAAGGCCTCCAGCGAGACCAGTTCCCCCTCCAGCTCGATCTCCAGGGAACTCACGATGACCGGCACCTCATCGCCGGATCGTCTCATCAGCACCGTTTCAATCCTCTCACCGCCGGGGGCTCCCGCCCGTCGGACCGGCTCTACCGCTTCTGCGCGGAGGATAAGTTCCCCCCGCTCCTTCCCGGTCAGCTCATCCCGGGAATAGCCCGTCATGACCGAGACCTGCCTGTTGGCCATCCTGATTCTACCATCCCCGCCGAAGATTATGACGCCGATGGGAAGCCATTCCAGAAGCAATTTAGTCGTGGAGAGGACAGCGGCTATGCCCTTTTCGGCCCTGTCGAGAACGGTATAATCATGCGCCACGATGACAAATCCGCTTCTCCGGCCCGAATCATCACGCATGACACTCACCGAGAGAAGGACCGGGATTGGGGACCCGCTTTTTGCCACTATGCTCCCTTTGTAATTGCTTAGAGAATCCGACTTGAGAAGCCAATCGACATGATGAAGGTCATGGAGCTCCCGGGGGAAGAAACGCGAATAGGACTTCCCGGCAAGTTCCTCCGGGGTATACCCGGTAAGGGCGTAGAAAGAAGCGTTGCAGATAACGACACGCCCCCGGGCATCCAGCAGAATCAGCATATCCGGCATGGTCTCCAGGATTTTATCCGCCGCCGTCGCCGGGGTGAGTTCGAAGAGCCGGTAGCGCGCCGTGGCATAGAAAAGGCCGCCGGCGAAGAAAATGGTGAAAACGTCCCCCAGGGGAGGGATGCTGTAGATGCCGATCCCCCTCAGAAGGATACTGGAGAAGGACCCAGGAATGACTGAAAGCAAAACCGATAGTATCAGGACCCCCGCCTGCTTTCTTTTGAGGAGATCGCCGGTCCCCGTCCGGTACCGGAATATCATCAGGAGACCCAGGAATATACACATCCCATAATAGAGAAAGTACGCCATGGTCCATAGGGAAGATTCCCACACCCCCACCCATCCGTAGGATTCCAGCCTGTAGGTCTTCATGAAGGCCCCTCCCCACTGCATTCCCGTGAAGAAGAGAGCGACAGCCCCGGCGATGACCACTCCCGCGCGGGCCTCCGTACGATACCTCCTTCCGCTCAGGATCATGGTGAACCAGAGGAAAAACACGCTGAAACCGATCCAGCCGAGGGAGGATAGGTTGTTGAGAAACATCGCCTCGTCCAGGCTTATGTCCCTGCTGCGAAGGAAGGCGGCACCAAAACTCCATACGCTGAAGAGAAAAACCGTGGCCGAACAGACCTGATTGATGGGGGATCTTCTATTCTTATAGAGGATGAACAGGGATATATAGAGATTGGTGAGGAAGGCGAAAAAGTGCACCAGTGTCCATAAGCTCATAAGCAGGAGACCGCCTTGATCTTTTCACCCCAACCCGTCCCGGGGGAAAATAATCTGTTTACAATGAAACTCAACCCTATCACCCCCTGCCTGAAGGGTCAATCACTTCTTATTGGAAACCGCCCCTTTTAGCCTTCTTTATCAGCGGTTATGACGGAAACCCTCAGAATTGGCCCGTCTCACCTTTTTTCACTTGAAATACTTTCCTCAGAACTGCCTTTATGATATGAAGGAGGTGTCATCCCGGACGGGAGATGGGACATTGAACGGATAAAAACGATCCGGGAAGACCGCAACTGAGGATAGATGGATATTACCGGTAAAAGAGTTCAGGACAAATCGAGGATACTCAGTCCCTGGAGAATCAGGCTCCATGAGATAATCTTTGAGGCGGAAACCGCCGGGGGCAAGGCTTTTGATGTGGCATTGCTGTGGGCCATTGTAATCAGCATTGTCGCTGTCATGCTGGAAAGCGTACAAAGCATCGAGACCGAACACGGACGTCTACTGCGGGGTGTCGAATGGTTTTTTACCCTCCTCTTCTCCCTGGAATACCTGGCGCGGATTATTTCTGTAGGCAGGCCGGTCAAATATATCTTCAGTTTTCTCGGAATTGTAGATTTCCTGGCGGTTATTCCAACCTATCTCAGTGTTTTCTTCGCCGGCTCACAGTATTTTCTCGTTATCAGGGCCATACGGCTACTCAGAGTCTTCAGAATTTTCAAACTCGCCCGGTTCCTGGGGGAGGCGGATATCCTGGTCAGGGCCCTCAGAGCGAGCCGTTTCAAGATAACCGTGTTCCTCGGCGCCGTGCTGAGCATCGTGGTCATCATGGGAACCATCATGTATCTCATTGAGGGGTCCGACAACGGATTTACGAGCATACCCCGGAGCATTTACTGGGCCATCGTCACACTCACCACCGTGGGATATGGAGACATCGCCCCGAAAACGGTTCTGGGACAGGCACTGGCCTCGATGATCATGATCCTGGGATATGCGATCATCGCCGTTCCCACGGGCATCGTAACCGTGGAGCTCACTCAGGCCGGCAAAAGCGCCGTCACCACGAACGCCTGTCCTCAATGCGGAGCGGAAGGACACGATCACGACGCCCTCTACTGCAAATACTGCGGTTCCCGGCTCTAGAATCTGCCGATAGAGCCATGCTGACCGCCGACAGGAAGAGACCCCAGCGGGAATTTCACCGGGGTATCAGATAGAGGAAGAAACAGAAGAAATGACTGATGCTCCCTCCCAGCACGAAGAGATGCCACAGGGAGTGATGAAACGGAAGGCCCTCCCAGAGGTAAAAGACGGTACCCAGACTGTAGCAGGCACCTCCTATGAAAAGCCATGCAATGCCCATACCCGGGAATCCCATCATGACCGGGTAAAAGAAGAACACGATGATCCAGCCCATGAAGAGATAAATCAGGGTGGATATCAGATCAAATCTGCCGGTGAAGAAAATCTTGAAGACGACCCCCAGGAGAGCCAGACCCCAGAGCACGCCGAAAAGACTCCATCCCCAGGCCGGCGGCGCGGCGATGAGCATGAGCGGCGTATAGGAACCGGCGATAAGGAAATAGATCGACACATGGTCCATCACCTGAAAAAAGGCCTTCCAGCGAAGGGACCTGACGCTGTGATAGACGGTCGACATGAGATAGAGCAGGATCAGCGTGGCTCCGTAAACACTGAAGGCCACCACGCCCCTGACGCTTCCTGCCAGGGCGGAATAGACGACCAGGAGCACAAGCCCCGCCACTCCGAGGGCAGCCCCGATCCCGTGGGTCAGACAATTGGCGATCTCTTCACCCCGGGTCTGCCGACTGATGGGATTGCGCCGCAGGGCACTGTAAGCTGTGGAATTATACATGGATCACTCCTTTCCATCAAGAGACAGTCCTGTCCCCCGGGGGTTGCAATATTTTTCCCTATGGGCATCCCCAGGCAGGAGAAGTCGGTGAATCCTCCCCCCAGGGAAATACGTTGACAAATCATCCTGAGGGTGTTCCTGTATAGCGGGTGGGCTGCATGCCCAAAGAGAAAGATAACTGCTCCGATGGCATGGCGGAAAGGGGCATGCTGAAGCCGTTCTTCAAAATCAGATCAGGGAGGTTCATGAAAAGCGCCTTTTCATCCTATACGGATTCTCCGGTCATCAGGACCCTGCTGAGGCTGGGGACTCTGCATGACCTGGATCCCGAGGAGAAACACCGGAGACTGGTGACCATTTTCGTGCTCCTGACCGGCATCGGAGTGACGGCCTTTTTTTCCCTTTTTCATTTCCTTTTCGAAAGATATTTTATCGTCTCGTTGAACCTGACCATCAGCGGACTCTTCATCATCTGCCTTTTGGTTCTCAGGAGGCGGCGCGAGGGGCGTCCTGTTTACCGTATCATAACCCTCCTCTTCATAGTCATACTCAATATGATCATCATCGAGGGGAGGAAGGAGATATCCTACTTCCTCTGGGCCTTCCTCTTCCCGACAGCGGTCTTCTCCGCGCTGGGGAAAAGGGACGGATCCATAGCCAACCTGACCTTCTTCTTCACGAGCCTCTTTGGCATGACTGCCGGAAAACCCCTCTTCGAGTCGGAACCCTATTCCAGCCAGATCCTCACGCGGTACATCATCGCCTATACGGCCATCTCGGTCATAACCTACAGCTACGAATCCTCCCAGCAGACCCTATTCCTGTACATGAAGAGGGAAAAGGACCGGTTCGAAAAGGCCGCCAAGCACGATCCGCTGACCAAGCTCTTCAACCGTGCGGCCCTGCAACAGAGGATGACAGAGGAACACCAGCGTCAGAAGCGGCTCGGCAAACCCTTCTCCCTCATCCTGTGCGACATCGATCACTTCAAAAGCCTGAATGACACCTACGGTCATGACTGCGGGGATTTCATCCTCGTGAACCTTGCGGAGGTCCTCAGGGGCCAGCTGAGGGAATTAGACTGCCCCGCCCGATGGGGGGGCGAGGAATTCCTCATTCTCCTGGCGGACACGGACCAGGAACACTGCCGCATCGTGGCCGAGCGTATCCGGCGGCAGATAGAGGGGACTGCTTTCCGTTACGGCGACATCACCCTCTCCCTGACCATAACCTTGGGCCTGAGCACCTGCAACAGCGCTGAAGAGAACCCTGAAGAGGCCATAAAGAAGGCCGATCAGGCCCTCTATGCGGGGAAACGGAAAGGCCGCAACTGCGTTGTCGCCGGCGGGGACCCGGGATGCCCGTGATTTTCAACATATAACACTTTTTTCTTATTGCAATTTATCTCCCTTTCTATTAACCTACACCGCAAAACCGACGGGCCAGTTCTGGGCGATGGGTTGATCCCAGGGAATTGCATGGCCCCCGATCAGGAGATACGAGATGAAAAAGTCCATATTGACAGCCGCATTGGCGCTTTTTATCCTCTGGGGATGCTCCCCCTCACAGAAGCTGGTCCGCGTGGATATACAGCGCAAAGCGCCCCTCAAGACCGTGAGCACCAAGACCCTCATGGCAGGTACCGCCAAGGCGGACATCACCCCCAACCCCGGTAAGCCCCTGGCAGGCTACTCCGTGATGGCGGGAACAGGCGACGGGTTCCGCACGCGCCTCTACGCCCGGGTCGTCTATATCAAACCGGCCAAGGGGCAGCCTGTGGCCATCGTACAGTGCGACCTGCTTTCCGGATCGCGGCTGGTGCATCACCGGGTTGCGGAGCTCATCGCCCCTCACACCGACGTGGCGGCCTCGCATCTGATGATCGCAGCAACCCATACGCACTCAGGACCCGGAAATTTTTTCGGAAGCCCGTTTTACAACGAATTCGCCTCCTCCGCCGCAGGCTTTGACCGGGAATACTGCGAGTTTCTGAGCCGCAGTATCGCCGATGCCGTCATCAAGGCTTACCGGGAGCGGAGACCCGCCAGGATCGCCGCCGGGAAGGTTTCACTTTTCAACTTCACCCGAAACCGCAGCATAGAGGCGTATCTGGCCAACTTCAAGGAAACGAAATCAAAGGATAAAGAGAGGGGTGATATCCATAAGGCGGTGAACCCCTGGATGTACCTGCTCCGGGTTGACCTGAAGGACAGGGACGGTCGCTACAAACCCGCTGCCGCCATCTCCACCTTTTCCATACACTCCACGGTGGTATCCAAACACAACGATTTCTACAACGCCGACGTCTTCGCCTACATCGAGCGCGAGCTGGAGTGGGGCCTGAAGGCCGGCAACAAGGTACCCTGGGAGATCGTGCATGCCGCCCTCAACGGCACCCACGGGGACAACTCCCCCAACTACAAAAAGGACGGGCAGGGTTTTTCCGAAGCCCGGCGTCTGGGCACCCTGATCGGCGCCGAGGCCCTGAAGCTCTTCAACTCCCTGGGAAAGGAACTCAAATCCGACGCTCCCGTAAAGGCCGCCGCCATGGAGGTGGATCTCTACAGGCATAACAGCGCCGGTCCCGTCAAGATCGCTGACAGGCCGGTGGTGGGCGCTCCTGTCTCCGCCGGCGCCGAGGACGGGAGCCATCCCGTTTTCGGCTGGCTTCCCTTCTTCCGGGAGGGATCTCCCCGATGGTTCTTCACCGGAGGTCCCCAGGGACACAAGCGCACCCTGGGCGGACCGGGGCAGTACCTGATTCTGCCGAAAGAAGGATTTCCCCATGAAATATTTTTTCAGGCCCTGCGGGTGGACGGCATGGTGTTCATTCCCCTCCCCTTCGAGGTGACCTGGCAGGCCGGTGAGCGTATCAAAAGCGGCTGCCCGGCGGGAAGCTCTCTGCAGTACGCCGTAATCAGCTGTTCCAACGGCTACTTCGGCTACACCACCACCCCGGAGGAATACAGCAAACAGCATTACGAGGGGGGGCACACCCTTTACGGACCCAACTCGACGCTGTTTCTTGCGGAACAGGTAAAGACCCTCACCGCCGCCCTCGGGGGCAGGGGCAGCCTCCCGCCCCTGCCGGACCGGTGGACCTTCAGCCTCAAAGCCAGGCCTTTTGGGCCGGCACCCCTTGAGCCCGCGGGATCCCGGAAGTCCCTCGGAGCCCCCTGCCTGAGCCGAGAGAAGAATCCCGGCGAACCCTGCTACGTCTTCCGCTGGCAGGACGTACCGCCCGCCGTCATCGATTACCACCTGCCCCTGGTGCGCATCGAGGCAAGCCGGGACGGAAAGACCTGGACTCCCCTGATCAAGGACGGACGGCCGGCGGATGACACCGGCTATGACGTATCCGTGAGATTCTGCGATAAGATCACGAAGGACAGGATGGGAGTCTACGAGGCACGCTGGTACAACCCGTCCCTTCAGGAGGGCTGGGCCTACCGCTTCACCGTCCTGCCCCGGGGCAAACAGGGCATACTGTATTCCGAGACCCTGAAATAATAGCCCGACCCGCTCAGCATGCGGCCAAAAACAAGAGGCCGGCTCTCATGAGCCGGCCTTCTGCGTTTCTGAGGAGATGTCCCGGGAGAAGACCTTACTTGTTGGCCTCGTCCTCCAGCATCTTCTTGCGGTCCTCTATGACCTTCTCGGCGATGCGCCCGGAGATGGGATCGTAGTGGGAGAACTTCATCTCAAAGGTGGCCTTGCCGCTGGTCATCGCGCGGAGATCTATGGAATAGCGGAGCATCTCGGCCAGGGGCACCGTGGCCTTGACTACCGAGATACCGCCGCTGGAGGATTCGTCCTTGCTGCCCATCCCCAGGACACGTCCCCGGCGACTGGTGATGTCATTGAGGATATCCCCCATGAACTCCTTGTCCACGAAGATGTCCACCTCCATGATGGGCTCCAGCAGTATGGGGCCGGCGGCTTCCATCGACTTCTTCAGGGCGTTGCGCGCGGCGATCTTGAAGGACATTTCCGAGGAATCCACGTCGTGATAGGAACCGAAGAAGAGCTCCACCCAGACGTCCACCACGGGATATTTGGCGAGAACCCCTTCGTCCATCCCCTCCTTGACGCCCTTCTCAACGCCGGGGATGTACTGTTTGGGGACCACGCCGCCCACGATGCTGTCCTTGAACTCGTAGCCTCCGCCCCGGGGCAGGGGAGCCACCCGCAGGGAAACGTCGCCGTACTGCCCGTGGCCGCCGCTCTGTTTCTTATGTTTGTACTGGGCTTCCGCTTTCTTGGTGATGGTTTCCCTGTAGGCCACCCGGGGCTCGTGGGTCACCACGTCCAGCTTGTATTTTTCCTTCAGCGTCTTGAGTATGATATTCAGCTGCATCTCCCCCATGCCGGAGAGAACGGTCTGCTTGGTTTCGGGATTGAACAGGTAGGTGATGGTGGGGTTTTCCTCCGCCATCCGTATGAGCACCTGCCCTATCTTGTCCTCCTCACCCCTCTTGGCCGATTCGATGGCATAGGAGAAAACGGGATGCGGCAGGTCTATGAGATGCAGATGAACCGGCGTTCCCTTGGCCTCACAGAGGGTGTCCTTGGTGGTGGTCTTTTCCAGCTTGACGGTCACGCCGATGTCCCCGGTGCAGAGTTTGGGGATATCAAACTGCTTGTTGCCGATCATGGTGTATAGTTTGGAGATGCGCTCTTTGGAGTTCTTCTCCGCGTTCTGCACCTCCGTCTCCGGCTGCAGCTCTCCGGCCACAACCTTGAGGTAGCTGAACCGACCGGCATATTGATCAATGTAGGTCTTCCAGACCACCGCCGTGAGCGGGGAAGCCGGGTCCGCCTTGACGGTCATCTCGCTGGTCTTGTCATTGGCGTTAATACCCGTGTACTCCCTTCCGATTCTGGGCGAGGGGGCGAAGCGCTTGATGACCCTCATCAGGTTTTTGATGCCGATGGCTTTTGTAGCGGAACCGCAGATGATGGGGGTCAGCTTGGCGTCGGCCAGCTGATTGCGTATACCCAGCATGATCTCATCCTCGGTCAGCTGCTCGCCCTCGAGGAATTTTTCGATCAGGGCGTCATCCCCCTCCGCCGCGATT
>CALCJG010000037.1 GCA_937967705.1 uncultured Spirochaetia bacterium | reverse complement strand
ACCACCGAGATCTACACTCTTTCCCTACACGACGCTCTTCCGATCTTCTCCATCAAGTCCAAGTTACTCCTGTCGCATTTCCTGGCCATCGTACTGGTATCCGGGTCCGTGGGGACCTATTTCTACTACACCGCCGTAGACAATCTCCTGGAAAGCCTCAAGGCCCGGCTCATGTACAGCGCCGCCCTCCTTTCCCGGGCCCTCGACGCCCGGTCGCTGGAGTCCATCCGCACTAAAAAAGACATCGCCCTTCCGGTCTACCAGGAGGGACTGCGGACCCTGCGGGAATTCCTGGGCACTAACCGCGACATCGCCTTCCTTTATATAATGCGCCGGACGGAGCGGGGCGTGGAGTTCGTCGTCGATTCGGACTCCACGGCAAAGCAGGCGATGCCGGGCCAGCTCTACGAGGCCGACGCGAAAAATCTCCCCCGGGGTTTTACCGCCTTTTCCGTGGACGACCAGATCGTGAAGGACCAGTGGGGCTATTTCCTCTCGGGTTACGCCCCCCTTAAAAACGGCAACGGACGCTACCTGGTGGGGATCGACATGCGGGCCGATGAGGTGCAGGCCAAGTTCCATGCTATAAGGGTTTCCGGGGTGGTGTCCCTCCTGATATCCCTGTGTCTCGCCTGGTTCTTCTCCTTTTTCCTGGCCCGCCGCATCACGCACCCCGTACTCAGCATGGCACTGCGTGCCGGGGAGATCGCCGAAGGGCACCTGGACGGCCAGGTGGAGAGCCATTCCCGGGACGAACTGGCCGACCTGGCCGGGGCCTTCAACCGCATGTCCTCCCACCTGGCCAAGAGCCGCGAGGAGACCCGCGTTACCCTGGAGGCCCTGCGGCAGGCCCGGGATAACCTGGAGAGGCGCGTAGCGGAACGGACGGCGGAGCTGGAGACGGTCAACCGGGAACTGCGGCATGAGAACGCGGAACGCCTCAGGGCCGAGGAGGCTCTCAAGGCGGCCGCCACGACGGATTACCTCACGGGACTCTGCAACCGCCCGGCCCTTCTGCATCTGATCGAGAACGAGGACGAACGGCTGCGCCGTTCCGGAGGCAGCTACGCCCTCATCCTGGCAGACGTGGACCGCTTCAAGGAGGTCAACGACCGTTACGGCCACGAGAGCGGTGATATCGTTCTGCAGAAACTCGCCGGCATCCTCAGGGAACATGTGCGGGCCCAGGACACCGTGGCCCGCTGGGGCGGGGACGAGATCATGATCTTTCTGCCCGACACCGGCCTGCCGGGAGCCCTGGAGGTGGCGCGCAAACTTCTGGAACAGGTTTCCTCCCGGCCCATCGATGCCCGGGGCACCGAACACCATCTCACCCTGAGCATGGGCACTGCCGTTTCCCGGCCCGGCATGTCTGTCAAGGAATGCACGCACCGGGCCGACCTGGCCCTTTACGAGGCCAAGGCCGCCGGACGCAACCGTGTGATGCCGGCACCTGCGGAATAGACCCCAGGACCGTTTCCCGGAAGGAAACTGCAAGGCAGAAAAACTTGTAGACAGCCAGGCCCCGTCCTGTTAATATCATTCATTCCGGCGCCATGAGCCGGGGCCCAGCGGGTCTGCACAAGGTTCCCTCCCGTCCGGATATCACCCCCACCCATGGCTTGCTGCGGTTTTTTATCCCGGGCAGAACAAGAGCCGGTAAACCAATCTTTTTCAGGACATCGGATATGATGATAACCCGGCGCCTCTTCCCCATATTAGCCATCCTTTTTGTCCTATCAGCGGAGCTTTTCGCCGGCACCGGCCCCTATTACGGCGAGCTGTACGGTCTGTGGCAGGACTCGGGGGATGAGGGGACGCTGGACGGCGCCGGCCTGACGGTGGGAAGGCGGATTTACGCAAACCGATTGAAAGACCTGAGCCTGGTGGGCATGCTCTACTGGGCCGGGAGGCGGAACCATGCCGACAAGCCTCAGGAGGAGACAGTAAACCTGATCCCCCTGCTCCTGGGAGCCCGTTTGGGTCATGAGGTCTTTTTTCAGGGATTTTCCGTAACCGCCACAGCAGGTGTCGGAGCGGCCTTCATCCAGACCCAGAAACCGAAACACTACGGACCTTTCATCGGTCCCTCCAAAACCGAGAGCCGCTCTGATTTTGGCCCCTCGGCAACCCTGCGCGCCGGGATTCTCTATACCCCCACACAGAGCCTCTCCTTTTACGCAGAGGGAGGTTATTCCGCCTCTTTATTCTACGCGGATTTCAAGGACAAGAAGATACGCGGCGCCGTGGCTTTCCTCGGCATAAGATATACCTTCGGCAGCCGTCAGCCCCTCTGGTAAAACCCGGCAATTCTGCATTACCCCGGCCGTACTCTTTCCAGACGAAATCAGCATTCCTAAACATATTGCCCCCCTCCATCAGACCTCCTATCCCTCGGCTGACAGGTCACATTTATCTTGACAAATCCCGGACTCTGTTTTAATATGCACTTATGGGATATGTTTTATTTTATGTTCACATAGTAATTACTGACTTCAGTTCCTGCTTAAAGGGAAGCGGTCTGTTCGATGATTCGTGCCCATAATACCCCAGATCTGATTGTTCGGAGCCTTCGCACATCAATTTGTTTCGCCCGGATTATCCCCGGACGGAAACCCAGGGAGGAAACCGTATGGAAATGACCGCCAAGAGGGACAAGGAGATTCGCAATTACATGCTGAAGGTTTTTCTGCGCACCGAGGGGACCAGCTACTTCTTCGTGGTTCCGGTGCTGGCCTTTTTCATCTGGAACAATCTCGTGGTCCGGGGGGACCAGATGGGCTCCCTGCTCAGCATCCTCGCCCTGGTATTCGTCCTCTCCCTCCTGGTGACCGTGTCCCTCGATCTCCTGCTCTTCTACCCCGTGGCAAAATACTTCAACAGGCTCCTGAGGGGGCAGTCCCCCTCCATGGAAGACTACCAGAGGGCCAGGAAACGATTCTTCGACCTGCCCTATCTCCACGGCTACGGGGCCATCGTCAAATGGACGGCCCCCCTGACGGTCTTCATCCTCCTCTTGAATCGGGCCATCCCCCTGACCTCCCTGCAGAAGGCTAACCTTTTCATGATCGTCCTGGTGGGCATGCCCCTGGGGCTGGTTATGTTTTTTCTTCTCACCGAGAGCTATCATCAGCGGCTCCTGAACCTCGGCCTCTTCAGCGGCGAGGAAGATTACACTCCCGAAAGAAGAATGAACCTCTTCACGCGTCTGGGATTCTCCATCTTTTCGGTTTCTCTTCTCCCCTTCGTCTCCCTGCTCTCGTTTCTGCTTTTCTTCCTTGCAGACAAGGGGGAGGCCAATGCCACGCTGATCATCAACATCGCCGTATCCGTCCTCTTCGGTCTTACGGGAGCCGTGGGGCTGGCCTGGCTTCTCAGCTCCATCATCACCGGTAAGGTGAGGATTATAAGGTCTTTCGTCAAGAACATCGGCATGGGGCAGCTGGACGCCGGGATACAGGCCCTGGCCGTCAACGACGAGATGCACGTCATAAACGTCACAATCAACAAAATGAAGAACAATCTCAAGGCCATCGTCGATCACATCTCCGGTACATCCTCTGAGCTGATGCAGGTGAGCGGCGAACTCACCTCGTCGGCGGAGAGAATACGGACCACATCGCAGAAGCTCTCCCTGCTGGTCGACGACACCAGCAGCAGCTTCGAGGAGATGTCGGCCTCTTTCGAGAGCAACTCGGAGAATACGCGATGTCAGCTAGGCGAGACGGATTCGGTCAAGAAGGAGGTGGACCAGCTTCAGAAAAAGAGCGTCTTCCTCCGGGAGAGGGCCGATTCCCTCATCGATGCGGTAACGAGTTCCGTTGAGACATCCCGCCGGGGCAGCCGGATTGTGACCGATTCTCTTGGCTCCCTTAGAAATCTCACGGGACACGTGGATACGATCTTCTCCATGACGGACATGATCAACACCATAGCCGACCAGACCAACCTTCTGGCCATCAACGCCTCCATCGAGGCGGCCCGCGCCGGCAATGCCGGAAAAGGGTTTGCCGTGGTGGCCATGGAGGTGAACAAGCTGGCGGAGGAATCCACGAAGATCGCCTCGCAGATCAAGACCATATTGAAGGAGCGCATCGACCAGATCAACAGCGACCTGATCAACCTGGAGGACATTGAAAAGGCCTTTGACGAGATGCGGGAGAGCGTACAGAAGATCAGCGGGGTGATAGGAGGGCTCAACGAATTCATGCATGATATGAACAGCACGACCGTCTCCGTCAGCGGACGGGCGGAAAAACTGAACTCCCTGACCGGCGACATCTACCGCGCCACGGAGGAACAGAAATCCGCCCACGACGGACTTCTCAATGCGGTGATGATCCTCCAGGAGCATTCCCAGCTTACGGAGGGAAGCTCCCATGCCGTGCAGGAGGCATCACATTCTGTCAGTGAAAAGGCCACGGTGCTCCGGGAGCTTCTAAACCGCTTCCGGCTATAAACGCCGTCGGTTACCCGATCGGCTTCATCACACCTTCTTCAAAGGATAACGCTTGCCCTTTTTCCCCCCGGCTTTCTTGAGAAGATTCACTATTTTCGCATACCTGCCTTTCTTCTCATCCCATCGTGCATCTCCCCTGGGGAAGTTCTTCAAACGTGCCTCCGCCATGCCCAGGGCTGTGTAGCCCTTTTTAGTTTTCAGATTGACTCCTGCTCCAGCCTTGATCAACGCCTCCACATGACCGGGATGTCCCCCGTCCGCCGCCCGCATCAGGGCCGTCCACCCGCTGTCGCACTGTGCATTGAGGTCTGCCCCTTTGTCGATGAGGTAACGGACCACATCCTCCGTACCCTCGCTAGAGGATGCTAGCATGAGGGCCGTCACGCTGTAGGGCTGAGCACGGAAATTGATGTCCGCCCCTGCCTTGTGAGCTGCTTCCACCTTGAAGAGGGGACCAAAGCTGGCGGCGCTTATGAGATCACTGTTTGGGTCCGCTCGAAGCATCCCAGTAGACAGGAACAGGACGCCGGCCGTCATGATGATGTAAATACTTGTTTTCATAACACTGGTCCTCCTTTATAATTCATTGTTGATTTCCTGAGGTGATCTGATCCTATGGTGCCCACAAAGACTACTCCACTGGAGGATTTTCATGCGGTCATCAAAAACCGTCTTTTCGGATGCTCATCGAATCAATAAATGAATCAAGTCTTGTTTTCACAAGCGGGAATGAATAAGCCCTGGGATCAACACAGTCTCCGTCCACCACCAAGAAGGATATTCTGTTTTTAAAATGCTCTGATGCAATATGAAGGGCGCTATAAAAATGCCTACATCCCTTGTGGGCATATCCGATAATGCCATCAAGTCTGTATTCTTCAATATTTTCTGAATAGAGTCGATTTTTAATTTGAAGGTCCGAATATGCAGGGTTTGCAAGTAATTTTTCTGCTATACTTTCAAGTGGATTATCGGAATCAAGCTCATCCCAAAAAATGTAGTTATTTTCCTCCACAACAATGTATGCCCCACAGTTCTCTTCAAGGTAATTAATAATCGTATTGTCATAATACGGTCGCAAGTGCACCCATCCGATCCTGTATTTTTCGTTCGGCAGGCCTCCTTCTGAGGATTTACGCCCTACTTCCTCATATAAAGTCCTGAAAATATCAACCGCTTCATTAGATCCCCATATATTGAGTAATACTGACGAGAAATCCAAAGCCTTAGCACCACGGATAACCGCCGGCCCCTTTCGAATTTCACGCACTTTCCTGAACCAGTCTCGCGTTTCATTCGATAGTTTTATTATTTCTGCAAGTCTGTCATAATCCAATTTTTTTCCAGTTTCATCTTCAATAAATGCAATCATTTCATAAAGCTGTCTCGTGACATATTTCCTTGCGATGCTATAATCCTCATTATTTAGTGAGTAGGCACCGAAAGGAACGTCAATGAAGAATTCCCTGCGACCATACTTTTTCGCAGACATACTGGCCAATTTTTTTGCAGGATCGCATAACTGGGATGTCGTGATCAGGAAATCAGGGACTGGAAATATGTCTTCATTGATAGCACCTACCGCGCATGTCGCAAACGAGCAGCTGTCATTGCATTGCGTATAACTTTCTCCAATTTCTACAAGATCTTTACTCAGGCCTGCACCTGCCAATCCTGCTGAAACCATCTCAGTTGAAAAAGGAATTATATCCATCGCATAAAATATCTCAGTGGGCATAAAAAGGCTATGCCAAACGACCGTTTCATTTGGGCTATACGCC
This sequence comes from uncultured Spirochaetia bacterium, assembly GCA_937967705.1. Taxonomy (GTDB): domain Bacteria; phylum Spirochaetota; class UBA4802; order UBA4802; family JAGODF01; genus CALCJG01. Next base: position 7,231 of record CALCJG010000037.1, on the reverse strand, counting down.
TGCATCAGCAATTTGGTAATGAACGAACCTCTTTTCTGTGCTGCAGTAAGTTTATCCGGCTCCTTCCCGGCTATACTGCTTATTTTCTCAGAAAAATCTTTCATTGTTGATCGCTCTTTTCTAGAGGCCGCTAGAGCGAGAAAGGCTTCGAGCTGTCCGGTCCTTTTTTGTCTATATGCCAAGAGCATCCCTTTTAAAAGTTTAATAGTTCAATAAATGACTTTAGCTCTCTTGTCGGGATATCACCTGATATATCCCCCTCTATCCGCTTTAATGGCACTCCATCCATTTCCAGTGCATCCTTTATCGAAGGGAATTCCCAGTATTGATTTTCACAACGCTTCGTTATATAATAGACAACGCCGTCAACCCTGTATCTCTTAACGAGAGCCAGCAAATCCGACACGATCCTTTCCTCATAATGCCCTGAAATTCTTGAACAGGGCATCTTTGACAAATACCTCCTGCTAATCATTTCAACAGGATCGCTGGTGGAGAGTTCGTTTTCCGGAATGTCAAAGTATCTTAAACCATTGCATGTATCTTCACATACAACCATTCCACCCGTATCCTCCCGTTCAATATATTTTACTATTTCCGGATTATAGAGTCCCCCGTAGACAAGTATTCTCTTCCTTTTTGACTCAAACAAGCCTTTATCATCAGCCTCTAACACAAGTAAAAATTCTTCAAATACCTCATTGAACACCTCCTTTGGCGTGCTCATACAGATATCAATTATTTCCCATACTTGTTGCCCTGTCACGGGCGGGTTTGCTCTTTCCCTCAAAGCTGCAAGCCTGTTTAGAAGCAACCTAGTTTGATTGTATAGTTTTATTGACTTTAAAAGTTTTTCATCAGTTATACTCACAGAATAATTTGCTTCCAACTCTCTGATGAAGGATCGAAGATTGCTTTCGAAATATTTGATTGCGAGATTATTGCACATGACCGGTACATTGAGCTGATACGCATAGGATGGTTCCATCAAGCTGTTCCATTCGTTCCAACCGTCATATAACCGCCTTAGACATTCACAACCGTGAGCAATCACGATTCCTTTCATACCTCCATACGAACCCCTCAATGCCCCCCCGAAGATACTGTGAGCGAACGAACACATGTTACGCCCCAGATACACGTCTTCATCCTCACATCCGGAGCTCTTTCTTATTCCTACAGGGAAAAAACCAGCCGCGTGGATTATCTCCTCTGGTGTATATGTACAAACCCAAGCGAAAGAATTGCCGGTAAATTCCCCCTTTTTAATATTTGTTTTAAACTGCTCGAAGTCCATAAAAGGCTTCCCTCACTAGAACATGATTATCTCGAAATATAACGCCTCGCTATAATAGAAAAAACTTATTCACTTTTACGCAATTCTTCTGGATACTTGTCACATGCCCCTAACGTAGCAATTGTCTTGTCTCCGATCCTAAGCTTAACGAGATCGCACATTGATTCAGGGTTTTTATTCTTTTCACAATCTCTATGATCGCATACGGCAATATCAGAGTTTATTCGGCATATGCCTTCGAATCCCCTGAATGCTGTTTTTATATTATTTTTCTGATAGTTTTTAAATGCGATTATACCCATGCCTATTGCTCCCATAACATGATGATAAATAGGAATTCGCAACTCACATGGTTTTCCCTGTGCGTCTGCTATGTATTCCGCGAGTTCTTTTTTCACTCCTTCATTTGACGCGACTCCTCCCTGGAATACAATCGGGTGCTCCAGTTGTTTCCTATTGATACCGAGGGTATTAATATAATTATAGGCACATGCCTTACATAGACCGGATATGATGACTTCAATAGGATAACCGTGAGCTTGAGCATCAATCATGCATGAAGCCATAAAGACCCCGCATCTAGTCCTGAAGTCTATAGATTTTTTGGCTCTAAGGGCATATTCCCCCAATTCCTCAATACCGATACCCATTCTACTGGCTTGAGCATCCAACATGGCACCTGTCCCGGCCCCACACCATTCATTCATCTTTGACTTTTCTGGTATTCCATTGTTCACAAAAATTACTTTTGAATCCTGACCGCCTATTTCAAGAATTGTTTTCACTTGGGGAAGCTGTAGTATAGTTGCAGCCGCATGACTGTAAATTTCCGTCCTGTAGATATCAGCATTAAGTATTGATTTGGCCAATTCTCCTGAACTCCCAGTGACCCCAACTCCCAGAACAACAGTGTCTTGGGGAAGCTTCTTCTGCATTTCATCAAACGCAATCTTTAATGCATCAAGAACCCTTCCTCTTGTATAGGCATATACCAGCTCAATAACATTATTGTTGCAGTCTAAAAAAACAACATTTGTGGATACCGACCCCACATCAACTCCGATAAAACCACGCAGAGAAGGTATGAACTTTCCATCATTCTGAGAGAATCCCTTTACTAGTCCATCCTTTGCTACATACTTATAAACTCCTGCTTCAACAGGAAGAACGATGCCATCAACCAATTCTTCCAGCCTTGTCAGATCATGATTATTTTCCTGACCGGCTGAAAACCTGACCAAAATGTCCGCATTATATGAACTGACATCAATGCGATAATCATGTCCCTCCATGTGAATACTTCCTGATCGACTCCCCAATTCAAGATCTTTTATTTCATATTCAGCACTGAGTCTTTCAAGGAAGAACACAACCTTTTTCAACGGTTCTTCTTTCCAGGGGTAAGGGAGTTTGGAGATTAGATTTTTTATTATTCTGTTAATATTGTTATCCGCTTCAAATGATGACACATCACATACACCCCTTTGGAGCGCATTTTCAAGTATATAGGGAAATCGATACTGCAACTCTCCTGTCATCCTACCTCCTCTTAATAAAGATAGAAACAAGTATGAATAATCATTATAATCATGACATATTTGACATTTTTATCAATACCATTATCACCCATTTGTCAATTCTTTTATAATTACAGCACAAAACGGTTTTCCCACACAACCGGCCGATATCCATAAAGATAATTTGAATTTCCAATATCGACTCATACCTGACCAGCTCTATCTTGGGGAAGTGTTAATGGAATTGTGTGGGTTACCTTGTAATTCTATGCCTTATTCATAATTACGCAAGATTCAAAACTGATATCCATATATGATAGTTTTTATGGTGATAATTCAGGGAAATTGTATTTCCCTGAATTATTGATGTCCCATATAGAGACCAACCCACCATTAGTACAAAGAGTGGATTTAATACCTTGAGGCCTATGAGACGGCTGCCAGAGCCCTCCCTGAGTGTTTCTGTACTTTAAGAAAAGAAAACCATACAGTTGTAAATATAATTTATCCGCAGCCAGGAATGATAATGCTGGTTTCCAATACACCTTGACGGCATAACAAAACATCACTACCTTGATACTGCACTTAAACAGAGGATTTCTCTCAGACCAAAACCTATTCGGGATGGAGGCACAGAATGAAACTGTATGGACAGGTCGCAATCATAACCCTGCTGGCATTGCTAGCATCGTTTCCGGGCTGCTACAGCGCCCGTCAGCGCGCCATGGACGCGAAGGAGCTGAGCCTCTACGAGGTCACCCCCGGAGAGCTGGCGGGACGGGAGGATATCCTCAAAGACCTGCACTGGTGGAAGGGATACTTCCCGGTGGATGTGAGGAAAACCGATCTCCCCAGGAGAAGTCCCGGACTCTGGACCGGCCGGGACGTCTACCGCGTGGCCTTTGCAGGAGATCCGGTACCGAAAGAAACCGCCCCGGAGAATTATGAGACCCGGGACGAGAAAAAGCTCATGGACCGCTGCCGCAAACAGCTCTTAGAAAACCTCATCGAATTTCGTTTAGAGTTTCAGTACAAGGAGGGCTTATTCAAGGGCTGTGTGGACTACCCCAGCACCGCCATGGCCTGGCGCAAGGAGATGCAGGGCATGCGACTGCTGAGGGACAATCTCCGCATTCTAAAAAAGGAGATACGGAAGGACGGGAGCTTTCACATCATTCTGGAAACCCGTTACAAGGGACTTCGGGATTTTCTTACGAAAAAGGATTGACCTTGTACTTCCTCGAAAGAATCTTTCGCATGCAGCCGTGTGAATGAGGAAGCTGAAGCCCTCCGCGGTGGAGAAACCCCCGGAGGGCTTTTTTGCGGGTGATTACTTGAGAGCTTCGTATTTTTTCAGGAGTGCGTCTTTACGCTTGCACTGGTCCTGAGTCCCGCGTCCGGAGGGCGGGCAGGTAATCCATATGAGTCCGTATTTATAGGAACCGTGAATCTTTTTGCCCTTGGCGTCCTTGATCTTCTTGTCGATCAGATCGAGGGACTTGTCGAGGAACTCCCCCTTGCAGTAGGAGGCAATCCTTGCAGTCACTTCCGCCGTCACGAATTCGTCGGTATGGGAGAGATTATCCGTCGCTAGCCACTTGCAGACGGCATCCTTTTCCGCGTCGGTAATCCCTTCTCTCAAAGAATCGACGGAGCCGATTGCCGTGAACTGGTCCTGGCTGTTCTGGCTCTTGGCAAGGGCCTGAAGTTTAGGCAGGAGATTCAACCGCCCATAAAGAAGGGAGTTGGCATAGATCCCGTGTTTTACGTGAGATCCCGGTTTGGCCGAATCGGCTATGGCAAAGAGATCGCTCGACAGTCCCTTGATCACTCCCACATGGGTAATGCCCTTCACACCGTACTGGATCCAGGACTTGTCGCTCTGCGCCTTGAAGTTCTCGATAAGTTTTTTTGCCACCTTGTCGCTGATCAGCTGAGGGTTCTGGGCCAGCTCTTTGAAACCTTTGTCCCAGGCCACTTTGTTGATCAGATAGACCGAGAGAGAGGCCTTTTTCTGGTCCTTGTCGCCCAGGGCAACGGTCAGGGTCGGCAGGGTGTCTTTCAGGGATTTTTCCACAACGAATTTCTGAGCCTTTTTGAGTTCATCGTTTTTACAGGCTTCGATCTTCCAGCCGTAATTATTGGTGCTGCCGTCCTTGTCGCCGAAATCACAGTTCTTGACCGTCGCGTCCATGAGGGACACCAGTTCCGAGTTGGTGCTTATCCCGCATTTGACCAGAAAGGCGGTAACGGCGAGAAGGATGACGAGTTTAGAAAATTTCATAATGATCACTCTCCTATGTTTTTTTGTTAACTTAAAACCATTGGGGATATTAATCAAGGAAGAAATTCAACAAATATTACTATTATTTGTCTATTAAAGATGACACGGTCCGGAGCAGGAGGAAAGATTAGGCGATTCTTTCCTGAAGAGAGATATTAACCAAACCCGCAGCCGCAGAACGAGACTCACGATTACGGGCCTGATAGACTGGATTGGATGAATGGTACGCCTGTCAGTAAGAGGTCATCTCTTTTGATTACCCCTAACTCAGCCACCTGAAACGGCGCACGAGTCCGTAAAGCCTTTCAATGAACCTGCCGTATGGCGGCGCCAGGGCTATCGCCACGGGGGACTGGCGGAATACCGGCCGCAGCTTGGACATCTCGGCAAATCCCTCGTAGGCGTGGTACTGTCCCATACCGCTGTTGCCGACACCCCCGAAGGGCATGTCATGCTGGCCTACATGCATCGTACAGTCGTTGATGGTAACCCCTCCGGATATGGTATTACGGAGGATGGTATCGCAGAATCGGCGGTTATGGGAATAGACATACAGCGCCAGGGGGCGCTCATGGCGGTTGATGTAGTCGACAACCTCATCAACTTTCCTGTAGGTCAGGATGGGCAGGAAGGGCCCGAAAATCTCATCCTGCATCAGGATCATATCCGTATTAACTCCGGTGAAGATCATGGGATTGATTTTCCTCGCCTGCCTGTTGTATTCCTCACCCGCAAGGAGCTTGACGATTTCCGCCTTTTTGCTCCGCGCGTCTTCGAGGGTGGCGACAAGGCGGTCAAAGGCCTTTTGATCGATGATGGAGGTATAATCCCGGCTCATGATGTCCGGATAACGCCTGCTGGCTATGGTTTTGGCCTCTGTAATAAACGAATCGACTTTCCCCTCCGGAATGAACATGTAATCGGGGGCAACGCACATCTGCCCCGAATTGACCAGCTTGGAGTACATGATCCGCGCAGCGGCTGTTTTAACATCAAAGTCCTCCCCGAGAATAGTCGGCGATTTCCCGCCGAGCTCCAGCGTCACGGGGGTGAGATTCGGCGCAGCGTTGTTCATGATCGTCCGCCCCACAGCAGGGGAACCGGTGAACACCATGTGATCGTAGGGAAGCGTGGAAAACTCGTTGGCCCCTACCCCCGGGAGTATGGCAATCAGCTCCTCCGGAATCCTTTCTGAAAAGAGTTTATGCAGCAGCCGGCAGAGATTTTGCGAATTGGACGCCATCTTGAGCATGACCCGGTTTCCCGCCGCAATGGCGCTGGTCATCGGGCTCAGAGACAGTTGCAGGGGATAATTCCAGGGAGCGATGATCCCCACGACCCCCTTGGCCTGGGGGATGACGGTGTTCTTCCCCCCCGCGAATATCAGGGAGACGTGCCTCTTTTGAGGTTTCATCCACCTTTTCAGACGCTTGAGGGTATAGCGTATCCCCAGCAGGGTTGCGGTTATCTCGAGTATTCTCGTTTCATAATAGGAGCGGTTGCCGAAATCCTCCGAGATGGCCCGGCAGATCTCATCGTCATGGTCCAGCAGTATCTTCTCAATGGTTCTCAGAAGATCCCGTCGTGTTTTGTAATCGATGAACGGCTCCCGGCGGCAGGACTCCTTCAGACGAACGAAGGTGTCCATGGCCGCATCCGAACGATACGGCGCTGTTGCTATTGCTGTTGCTGTTTGGCTCATAGTGACCTCTCAATTCTGTTGTTAGACTGTTCATAAACCTCATACAGTCGGGATATTGTACACATCACACATCTCCTTCTTTGTCTTTTTGTGGGTATTCTTGTCATTTTAACTGTCTTTATATCCATTTAAGTGGTTTTTTATCCAAAAGTCACGAACTTTTTTTACCATGTGCGTCTTTTAATAGACAGGGGGTGATGGGCGGTTGCTGTAAATCTGCATCAGGGGAAAAAAAGCCCCCTCCCCTGGCAAAAGGCCCTTGACAGGGGAATCTGATATGAGGAACTCAAAAACTGCCATTTGAGCAAAACCAAGGAGCTGCATGAAGAAAAAGAAGATCATTGCCCTGACCCTGGCCCTCTCTCTGATGACACCCCCGGACGCGTTTACCTGGGAACTGGGGGAAGATCCCGGCTGCGTTTTCAAGTGCC
>CALCJG010000036.1 GCA_937967705.1 uncultured Spirochaetia bacterium | reverse complement strand
AAATACCTCGCCGACGGCCCTGGGGTTCTCAACATGGCCCTCACGGCGGTGCGGGGCTATCAACGGGCCCTGGAGGAGTTCGTCATGAGGAAGAAGAAGGGGCTTGCCTGGAACAATGAGACCCTGCGCTACGAGAAGGCCGACAATGCCCCACCGGACGAGTTCATGGCCCTGCGCATTGCGATGATGCGGCGAATGGCGGAAAAGATAAGGCCCATACTGCTGCCGGCCCTCGTTTACGCCCCCAACGGCAGGGCTCGCCGAAGGGCCCTCCTGGCCTTCCGGCTCTACCGGAAGATCCTGGGCAAATCCTCCCTGAAGGACAAAGCGCTCTCGGTCCTGCTGGTTCTTACTGCTGCGGTGGAAAAGATGAGGATACTCCTCAGCCAGGCGGCGGGCAGGGAAGGGGTTGTGCGGCAACCGAAAAGCCGCATAACGCGTTACGCCCCGGCGGAATCCGATGTGCCGGTAAGGACGGGGAATGCGGACGGCTGGATCACGGAACGGATGAAGGAGGTCTACAGCGGCTGAGAATCAGCGCTGGGCTCTTCGGAGGGAGATTCGCCGTCTGCATTGTCTGCGGTGGCTTCTCCCTCCTCCTGTTCCTCTTCATCGGAGGTTTTTCCAAAACGTTTCTGTCGTTTCTGCTCCTGTTTTTTCTGCTTTTCGATCTCCTTTTTCCTCTTGTCGCTCTTGTAGGCCCTGCTGCTCTTTTTCATTCTCATCTCCCGGTTTGTTCGTTTTTGGGACTTGGATCTTCCTGTTACATCGTATTTTCGGTGAAACCGGACGGTTTCCCCTTCGGTTTTTCTCATTCCCGTGATCTGAGCCGTTTACGGCTCCTGCGAATATCAATGAACGGGGTCCCTCGATCGGCCATGAACGCAACGGTACTGCACACTCCCATATGCAGCCAAATAAAGAGAATGATCAAGGAACTGAGATCCTGTAAGAGCATAATAAAGCCCGCCGCAATCATTGTCAAGGTTTTTGGAAATGGTCCGATCCGTTATTTTTCCCGCATGTATGGGGGGACCGCCGTTTCGCCGCCATCAGGGTTTGGCGGGATCGGTGAGGTCTTGCAGGGCCGACGTGCGGATAAAATCGAGCACAACCTCGTGGGTCAGCCTTTTCAGGGGCAGCTTCTCTACGGGGATTCTTCGGTAGACCCGCACATAAGCGGTTACGGTCTTCCTGGAATCTTCCCGGGGGAGCTTAACGCTCTTCTTGGTCGCCTTGTAGATGGCGGCTTCGGTTACCAGGGTAAAGGCTTCATCAACGAGGTCGTCGGACAGGGACGGTTCACGCTCGATCGTCTCAACCCGGAACCCCTCCAGGGGGATCAGGCTCCGGCTCAGATGTTTGTGCTTGCAGGTGTATCTTCCGTCATAGATGATTTTTCCCCTGCTGTCATAGAGGAGGGACGAATAGACGAGCTTGAGCTCCGGGACAGTCCTCCCGCTGTAAGGGTAATCCAGCACCACCAGCACGTAATGAAAATAGACGGCGTCAACGGCATTGTGCGCAGCCAGCTTCGCAGCGGAAGACCCGGATAACTGGTACTCACGGTTGAACTGCCAGTCATCAGGTGCCGGCTCGTTGCGGTCGTCCCGGATATACTCTTTGACAACGACATACATGCGTTTGCACAGCAGGGTCGCAAGTATGGGCTCCCCTGCGCGCGTTCTGGCGTCGAATTTGTAGCGGCACTCCTTCAGGGCCTGTATCGCGGCCCGGTCGAAGAGGTCGGCCTTCCCCTTTATCGCTTAGTAAAAGGCCTTCCGGTAACCCTCGTCGAAAAAGAGATTTCTGTTGCTTGCGCCACTTTTCCGGGACGGGGGGCACCACATTTTTATCCACGAAGAGTTTGCACACCAGGACGGACCGGATCTCCTTCCTCATCTTTGCGTCGGATATCTTCAAACCCCGGGATGCGCAGGAAATAAAGCCCAGGCTGAGGAGGCAGGGCCGGAAGAGGGTGATGTTTCCGAGAAAAAAACGCGTTGCCCTGCTGTCGATCTTCGATGCAGAAATAATGAACAGTTCCCTTCGCGTTATGGTTATGGCATGGTTTTATCAGAAGCGGCGATACCTCGGGCCCGGGGTCAGCAGGAAGGCGCTCCTGGAATGACAGGGATTCCTTCCGGTGGATTCGGGATGAGCCAGCATGGCTTCGTCTGCAACCGGGTGCGGGGCGCATCAATCGGCCGCAGGGGTACAAGGCTATTTCGGAGGAATGTATCTGTCAAGCAGGTTCGGGGTGATGGTCCGCAAGGGATCGTCCCCGGATTTCCGGTAAGTCTTTCGGAAGGGAGCAATCCCCCCTTGACGCCCTTCCTTGAGAGACCGCAGGCGCCGCAAGGGGTTGTTCCCGATGGGGACGGGTTTTTCATTCGGCCGGAAGGGAGAAAAACGGTTGACAAAAATATACCGAACGGTATTATCAAACCATTACATCAAGGAGGAACCTCATGGCCGAAGAACTCTACCGTCAGCTGCAGGAAAGGCTCAACATGTATTCCCTGGGCTTTCCGGCAACAAAATCAGGAATCGAGATCAGGATAATGCAGAAGCTTTTTAACCCCGAGGACGCAGAGATCTTTCTGGCCCTCTCCCCCAAACTGGAAAAACCCGGGGATGTGGCCGAACGGATCGGCAAATCGGCGGAGGAGGCCGCCAAGATCCTGGAGGATATGGCCCGGAGAGGTCTCCTCTTTCGTATGGTCAAGGACGGGACAGCCTCCTACGGAGCCATCCCCTTTATGCACGGGATCATGAAATTCCAGGTTAAGCGCTACGACCGGGAGCTGGCGGATATGATGGAGCAGTATTTCAGCGATGGATTTCACGAGGCCATAGCCGCCAACGCCGGGCTCTTTCTCCGCACCATACCGGTGGGGGAGTCGGTCAGCCCCGAGTATCATGTGGCAGCCTTCGAGGATGCCATGGAGATTCTGCGAAACGCCCCGGTCATTGCGGTGTCGGAGTGCATCTGCCGCAAGGAAAAAAAGACCATCGGCAAGGGGTGCGACAAACCCCATGAGAATTGCTTCATGTTCGGCTCCATGGCCCGCTATTACATCGACAACGGCCTGGGAAGGCAGGTCGGTCTGGAGGAGGCCATCGAGATCGTCCTGGCGTCCCAGAAGGCGGGCCTTGTCACCCAGCCGGGCACGGCCCAGAACCCGGCGGGGATGTGCAACTGCTGCGGCGACTGCTGCGGGGTCCTGGCGGCGGTCAAGCGCGATCCCAGGCCGGCCAGCCTGGTCTTTTCCAACTTCCAGGCCGCCGTCGCTGCCGATCAGTGCAGCGGGTGCGGCGCCTGCCTGGACCGCTGCCAGATGGAGGCCCTGGCCCTGGACGGCAACGGGACCGCGGAGGTAAACCTGAACCGCTGCATCGGCTGCGGGCTCTGCATTACCGAATGCCCCACGGGGGCGCTTGCCCTCGCTCCCCGTAGCGGTCAGGAGCGCCGGGTTCCCCCGCGTACCAGCGGCGAGCAGATGATGATGATCGCGAAAAACCGGGGGATCCTGTAGGAGCCGGTGAGGCGGGTATACCGTTCACAAGCCTGAGGGAGACAACGGTCTTCTGCCTGCCCGTTCCCTCAAGAGCCGGTGTATCCCTTTCGCCTTCCGATCGCTTGTCTTCTTCATCGGCGGGTGGTTTACGGGTTGGGCGGCCGGGGGAGGAATTTCCCTTGGACGGGATATCGTGACGGTTTGTTGCATAGGAGGTTCGTGGGACCATCATTGGAGGAACTCTGGAGGTACATCAAGGGCATTTCCGCCTTTGGAAGAAGCCTCCACCTGGAGATCATTCCAGATATCGCCGAATTTTCCTGTCGTTGCTGGCTGGGAATTTCCCTGTTCTCTGCAGTCCATGCGGTCCACCCGCAGGTGCGTTGTCGCCTGCAGAAAACGGACAAGGCGGAGAGGGTTACCCGCCAATATCGGATACAGGCTGACACCTCTGAAAAGGGATTATTGTATCCGAGGGCCCTTTTTGCAGAGATATACTTCTTGTCGAAGGCGTTCTATCGCAGGACTTTATGCCGGTTTGGGACAGCATCCTGGATATGATACTATCGAGACAGATTTTTAGCTGAACGAATGATGAAATTATTACAACTCAGAATGGGACGATAGTGCTCCCATGTCAGACTCATTTTCCTCTCTTCTTCACTGCCCTAATTACAAGCAGGGTTACCAGCAGAAGAACTACGCCGATAGAAACGAGTATAATGATACCCAAAGTAGAATCCGCTGCAATGGACGTACCACGGTTGCGATGAGCCCAGCCGCCAATCGGCTTAGCCAGGGCGCTCATTGTTGTAAGCAATAGAATAGCGATAATTCGCGATGTATTTGATAAAATCATATTGATTTCTTTTATGTTTATCATATTGGTATTTCCTCCCTATAGTAAATTAGGCTATGGGTAGTAAAACCATTTTGTCAACTATTTTCCTGTGTGGCGGTGGTGAAATTTAGGGGGGGCCGATACTGTCCCTCCCTGTTTCCCTTGGAAAATCGTAGTGATTATTCGTCGGAAGCGAAAACTTATGTGTCCCCTGCTTGCCGGAAAAGCGTCAGCTACCCCAAGAAAATGCTGCTGGCCTTGGAAACGAAAGGGTTCTCCCGGCTGTTTCAAGGGCAGAACTTAATAAGCGATTACAGGGCCTTACATTAGTGATTTTGGACGGTACTGAATGGCGTAAAAAAAATGCTTAAAGACAGGGGAGAACGGAGAATTAAAAATGAAGGAAAAAGCCACATAGTGAAGCATTTATGTGTTGCTGATGTGAATAAAGGGATGTTGTATATAGCGGAACATTATCCGGGTAAAGTGCTTGATAAAATCATGCTGATTTGTGAATCCCACGGCAAAGGCCTGGCGCGCCCTGAGGCGGGATTTCCGGCTTTGACGAGGATATTTCCTGCCCCCGGGGGAGGGGACCCTGATCGTCACTATGGAAAAAATAATGGCGGTATTGATATTAATGGGAACAATGAGTTCTTTTTACAGTTAATGATGACAACGCCTTTAAGGAATGTCTTTAGGAGTGCATGGTTCAGGGCTACAATGCGGAATAATGCGTATGGGCTTGTAAAAACGGTAAGTTCTGACAATTAATATTTTCAAACCGCTACGCTTCGGTTCGGAACTGAGGAGCCCGGTGATCGGATGATACAATGACCGTTAATATTAAGCGTGACATGCTTTCGTTACCCCTTTCATCTTCGGCCTCTGTTGCTTTGCCTCCCATAGAGAGAGACGGCTTTGCATTTCAAGCCAGCTTTCCGGGGTTGTCCCGGTCGCTTCTCCTATCCTGACAGACATTTCCGGGGTAAGGGTGCATTTTCCGTTAACGAGCTCGGAGAGGGTTTTTCTTGAAATTCCCATGCACTCAGCTGCTTTGGTGATGGAGATATTCAAGGGCTTTATCACATCCTCCAGAAGTACGACCCCGGGGTGTGTTGGTTTTCGCTTAGTTTCATTCATTCTTCTTTGTCTTTTATAATTGTTCAAGTATCAAAATTGTTTTGGCTTTTATTCGATCTTTATTGCTCTAGCCTTTTTCAATGGTAATCGACATGATCTACATCGACTGCGTTTTCGCCATTGAAAGTAAATATTAACCTCCGATCTCCGCTGACACTAACTGAGAAACACCCTTCCAGTTTTCCCTGAAGACCATGAAATTCGTATCCTGGAAGGTTCATGTCTGTTGGATTTTTTTTTGAGGCGGCCGGCCTGTCGAGCATACGTTCGAGCTTCTTTGCTTGAGTTGGTTGTATGCCCTTTTTAGTCCCGGTATTCCAGAAGAGATCTCTTCTTCCTGGTAAAGCAGATCCCTACGGTGTTATGGATATCTTCTCGGAGAGCAGGCCTGTTCAGGTTTTATGGATGGGGTCAAGTATTTCCTTCTGGAAATCCCTTGTATTGTGGAAATCGTAAAAGGACTCATTCGATTTCGCCTTGTCGATCAATTCGTCCAGTCTGGTAAAATCGTTAAGCATTTTCATATACCCAACGGCTTTGGTAAAAGGATTTGTGATGAGGAGTCCTTTCGGATATCCAGCGTCATCCAGATCATAGTTAGTCATAATACAGTCCAATGCTTTTGCGTAATCTTCTACAAAGGCATGGATATATCCTGTATATATAGTCATGATATCCCCGGCAATCTCCTTGGCCAGAATATCAACTGGAGTATCTTCGAGAAACGGGTAGCCACCAAATCTCCTGATGACACCGCTGCTGTTGCCCATCACCATCTGGATTTCCTGCTGATTCCTTAATAGACGTTTCTTCAATAATTCTGCAGGAGGTCCTTCGGAAACAGAAAAAGAAGAATGGGCGGCAAAACAGCCCTTGGGATAATGTCCTGAAGTGTAGTCCAGCGACAAGGAAAGTCGGGTGCCATCCTCAAACAGCAGTTCGTAATCCGCCCGGGAAGATACCTTTTTGCTGAAGCGTTTTGTAAAGACGAAATAGTCCTCCAGTTCCTGCTTAAGGACGCCAGCAATGATTTTTTTTCTCTCCCTGGCTTCCAGTGTCATGGACTTCCTCCTTCCCGGTTTTAAGCTCTGGGATTGTTTTTACAAACAAGTTTAACAGCGGAGGGAATATTGACAATAGATAATTGTATGTCAATCAAGAAAGGGGAATGCAAAGGAAATATTGCGGCCCCCTGAAAAGAGGTTTTTGCACTGGAGGGGTCATTCCTAAAGGGTGTACTTCTCATATGTGGGATTCTGCTGCAGCACTTTTTGCAGGAAAGGGACGGTCCTTTCCTATAAGTTGATGCCTAGTAGATAAAGCAAGAAGTGAACAACACCAACCCGACCCATAAAGCATCCGCCGAAGGCGGATAACAACCCCTCTGTCTGAAGCGAACTCCGCGAAGCGGATCGACAGCAAGGCGGTTTTATCTCCGATCGTATACGGCGACTCCGTATACAACACGACTTTTAAGACGCGATATACGGGTTCAAGTTCGATCCGGAAGATATTATTGCAGAGCGCCGGGTCACGGTATCAAGTCGATGATCCTGTCTCTATGCCACATGAGAATTTCCGTAAAATGAGTTATTCGCTCTTTCTGGAGGATCGAAAAAAGTGAAACCCCCTCAAATGAGGTGACTATGACAGTGCTGACAATCTCCGCGCTCTTTTTATCCAGCCCACTCTTGATCAACATTTCTGTCGCTCTTTTTTCCCACTCGTCGTAAAGGGCTTTGAGCTTGTCCCGCACGGTTTCACTGTAATTGGCGACGGCCCATATTTCGATGAATATTTTTGAAAGGTCCATGTTGAAGGTGATCTTCTGTGATATGAACGCGAATAGATCGTTGATGAACGTCTGGTCCAGTTTATTCCCAATCCAGTTTTCCTGAAGCCAGTCAGAAAAGGTCTTTGAGTATTTTTCAATGGTATAATCGATAAACTGCAGCAGGATGTCCTCTTTGCTGTTGAAAAAGTAGTACAGCATCCCGTGGTTAACCTCGGCCATAGATGCCAGTTCCCTTGTTGAGAGCTCATGAAACGGTTTTGTCAGCAGGATAGAATGGAGGGCGTTGAAGATCTGAAGCCTCCGTTCTTCCTGAACATTTTTTCGAGACATCATTACCCCTGAAACGTAAATATCATCCTCTGTGCTTACGAGGGAGAGGAAAGGCTGTCAAGTATAAATATGGAAGTAGAAAGACTGCCGTAGTTGGGTTTTCAACAATACATGGAAATATGAAATAATTCTCATTTTTTTGTGAATTGGAAAAACTTATTGACGTTATCCATTTGAAATATTATATTAGTCATACGGTTGACTAAATTAAATAATAAAACAGTATCTGGTTTAAATTATGATCATTGATATTCATACACATCTAGGCGATATCCTGAATCCCGGCGGATTTAACCTCATCGAACAGCGTGGTGTGAAAAAGAAAAGGATATTTGATATCATAAGCATCTATGAGACTGGCGGAATGAGGACGTACGGATTGGATGATCTTATTCATCGTAGCATGCGTCGCTTGATCACACGCTCGGAACGTGCACGCAACGCCGTTGCTACGCTGGAAAACATGGGTGTGGGCTTCCCCCGATTATCCGGACACAGGATTAAGCAACCTTTCGTAATCT
>CALCJG010000035.1 GCA_937967705.1 uncultured Spirochaetia bacterium | reverse complement strand
CTTCAGGAGAACGGTTTTCCCCCCGGTATTGGCGCCGGAGATGATGAGACAGCTGTAGTCGAGCCCCAGGGAAACGTCATTCGAGACCACCCTGCCGGGTTTCATCAGGTAGAGGAGCGGATGCCGCACGTTGTAGAGGTCGAGTATCCGTTCCTCACTGATTTCCGGCTCGTGCCCATCAATGTCGCGGCTGAAGCGGGAAGCGCCGTTGAGAAAGTCCAGGTAGGACAGGGTTTCATAATTTCGGTAAAGGTCTTCGGAGTGCTTCTCCACCTCCGAGGAAAGCTGGCGCAGAATGCGCTGGATCTCCGCCTGCAGGTCCATGCGCCTCATCAGAAGGCGGTTGTTGAGATCCGCCACAGCATCGGGCTCCACGAAGAGGGTGGCCTCGCTGGCGGAGACATCATGCACCGTGCCCCGCACCCGGCCCTTGAAATTGGCCTTGACGAGAATGACATACCTCTCGTTGCGGGTGCTGTAGACCCGCTCCTGAAGCATCTTGGAGATTTCCGGGGAATTCATCATCTTCAGGAGGGTCTTTTCGATCTGATCCCGCAGCGAATGGATCTCGTCGCTGATCCTCCTGAGGGCGGGATAACGCGACTGGCTCAGCTCATCGTTGTCCGTTATGGATTCAGCTAGGAGTTTTTCCAGAACCTCCAGGGACGGCAGGTTTTCCCTTTCCCCGGCAAGCCGGGGCGCCAACTCACCGTTTCTCTTCAGAAAGGAGCGTACCCGTCCCGATCCCCGGGTGAAACTCCTGATCTGCGAAAGCTCCTCGATTTTCAGAACGCCTCCCTTGGAAGCCAACCGCACGGAAGCCTCTATGTTCCGGATGCCCCCGAAATCCAAGTCCTCTCCTTCGATCATGAGCTTTCGTATTTCCGTGATCTTGCCCATCTGCAGCGCGGCGGTTTCGCGGTCCAGGGGATTCAGGACCGTACACCGGGCCTTCCCCGCCTCAGTCGCACAGCGGGTCTGAATTTCCCGGAGGACATCGCCCCATTCCAGGATATCATACACTCTTTCAGATATTTGATGCCGCATCTTCCTTACCGTACCCCCTGAGCCTGCGGGGTAATTTTTTTATTGCCTCAATTTCGGGAAATTCCTATCGTTGATAAACGCGGAAACCGGTACGGGACCGGTTCAGGGAAACGGGGCAGATCATACGCTCTTCACGATGAGACCTCCCCGGCTGCCTGTCAAGTGAAATACGAAAAACAGGGATATCCAGAATATGATAAACGGCACTTACATGGAGGCCTATGGGCGCCTGAGGTTTCTCATAGAGAAAGAGGCACCTTCGGAGAGGGAGCACGCTCCGGAATGGGAATATGCCCACATGTCCTCCACCGCCCATCTCGGACGCATCCTGGCCCTGAAGCGGGGCTATGACCCCGACAAGGCGGCCCTGGCCTGCCTGCTGCACGATATCGGCCGCATCGCCACGGGCCGGCAGCATCTGCACGCCGCCGCCGGCGAGGAACCGGCCCGGGACATGCTCCGGGGATTGGGAATTTCTCCCGAAGACGGGGAGGAGATCGTGCTGGCAGTGGTCAATCACGGCAGAAAGGAGGAAACCGGCTCCCCCCTGGAGGAGATCGTCAAGGACGCCGATGTGCTGGACTGCGCCCTCTACGGGCTCTATTTCCCGAAGGAGGCCTTCGACAGGAGACTGGAACGGCTGGAACAGGAGATGGGGATTTCGCTGGGGAGGGGGAAGGGCTGATGCAGGCCAATGTCGATCAATACGCCCACCTTGACTCTCCCCTGCACCGCTGGGACACCAGGATCAAGGCGGCTACCGTGATCCTCCTGTCATTCCTCCTTTCGGCACTGCAGACCCCCGGAGGCGCCGCCGCAGGCCTGGGGCTCATCCTCCTCATAGCTTTCGTCTCACGCATTCCAGCCGTTTTTATCTTCAGCAAGACCTTCTACCCGCTGATGCTTCTTCTGCCTCTTTTCCTCTTCCTGCCCTTTACTTCCGGGGGGCATGCTCTCTGGCAGGCCCATGGCCTGACATTGTACCGGGAAGGAATAAACGCTTCTTTACTGATTATGATCAAATCCCTTTCCCTTCTGCTGCTTTTTTTACTGATGCTCAACTCTGCCCCCTTTAACCGGACGCTCGCAGCTCTTCAGAGGCTTCGTTTCCCCGTCAAGCTCCTCAACATGATCCTCTTCGCTTACCGGTACATCTTCCTCTACCTTGACGATCTGGACCGGATGCGCAAGGCTCTCCGGCTGCGGGGCTTCCAAAATACCGGCGGATGGCGCTCCCTGAGAAGCAGTGCGGGCCTCATGGGATCCCTTCTCATCCGCTGTTACGAGCAAACGGAGCGGGTCTTCCACGCCATGGTGCTGCGGGGTTATTCGGGGCGATATCGGGGCAGTGAGGATTTCCGAGCCGGCATCTCTGATTATCTGAAGTGCGTTTCCGCCGCTCTGATCGGCATCGCCCTCGTTATCTGGGACAGGGGATGGCCGGCCGTCGAGATATTCCGGGGTTTTATTACCTCCGGGTCGGGAGGGAGATGACCATGATCCTTGTGAACGGCCTCAGTTTCGGGTATCCCGACAGCGGAAGAGTCCTTGACGGCATCAGTTTCCGCGCCGAAGAGGGGGAACGCATCGGCGTCATCGGCCCCAACGGGGCCGGGAAGACCACCCTCTTCCAACTGCTCTGCGGTCTTTTAAAGGCGGATGTGGGTTCCATGGCGATAGGCGGCAGGGAGGTGCAACCCCATCAGTTCAATCCTGACACGGGATTCGTCTTTCAAAACCCCGATGACCAGCTCTTCAACGCGACGGTTTACGAAGACATCGCCTTCGGCCCCCTCAATCTGAACCTCCCGGCTGAGGAGAGGGAGGAACGCATCCGAAACGCCATAGAAACAGCCGGTTGCGGCGCCCTCCTCAACCGTCCCCCGCATCACCTCTCCGGCGGGGAAAAGCGCATGGTGTCCATCGCAACCATCATCGCCATGAAGCCCCGGCTCATGATCTACGACGAACCCACTTCCAACCTGGACATGCGCGCCCGCCGGCATCTGATCGATTTCATCAACAGGAGCTATGAAACCGCTCTCATCTCCTCCCATGATCTGGAATTCATTCTGGAAACCTGTTCCCGGGTTCTTCTCCTAGATGTCGGGATTATCGTTGCCGATGGACCGGCACACAGGGTGATGAACGATGCCGTACTCATGAGGGATCACGGGCTGGAGCGCCCCCATTCCCTGCTCCACGGAAAGGGGCACCGCCATCCCCGGAAGGGATGATCAGCCCAGCAGTTCGGGTTTTACTTTAAGAAGGAAGTTTACCACCAGCACCGTTATAAGTCCTTCCGCAAGGGCCATGGGCATTTCCACGGCCAGCACCAGCTTTGCGGTAGCCTCGAAGGCGCTGCCCGAGAAGACCAGCAGCCCGGCCAGGAGGAGCGAGGAGAGGACCACGCCGAGGGCCCCGCTGAAGAAGGTCACAAGGCTCAGAACCATCCCCCCCCTTCCCTCTTTATACATCCTCCCCAGCCGGAAGAGCCCCCAGGAAACCAGGGCAGGAGGCCCCATCACCAGGGAATTGGCCCCCAGGGACGTAAGGCCGCCATGCTGGAACAGAACCGCCTGAAGCAGGAGAGCCGCG
>CALCJG010000034.1 GCA_937967705.1 uncultured Spirochaetia bacterium | reverse complement strand
GTCCCCCTCGATCTTTCCGATGTCCCGAAGGTATACCTCCCCCTCCGCGGCATGGATTCTGGGATAGAGAAAAATATCAATCCCCGCATGCGCGATCGCGGGGGATATCAACAGAAAAAGTAGTATGCCGGGGAGCAGCCGTCTCATCAGCGCTTCAGTCCAATCGCCGTTCCCAGCATGTTATCAGAGGTCTGTATGCTCTTGGAATTGACCTCGTAGGCCCTCTGAGCCACGATCATGTTGACCATCTCCTCGACCACCTTGACATTGGACATCTCCAGAAAGCCCTGATGGGTCTTAGCCATACCCTCGATGCCCGGCTGGCCCGGTATCTCCTCCCCGGAGGCCGGAGTCGTTTTGAACAGATTCTGACCGATGCTCTGCAGTCCCGCGGGGTTCACAAAGCGGTAGATTTCCAGCTGCCCCACCTCTACGGGCTCATCGTCCCCGATGACCTTGACCGTTATCCGCCCGTCCTGGCTGAAGGAGAGCGACTCCATGATGAAATTTTCCGGCAGTATAACCGGAGGCTCAAGGAGATAACCGTTGGCCGTCACCATCTGCCGGTTGGAATCCACCTTAAAGGCTCCGTCCCGGGTATAGGCAAAAGTCCCGTCATAGAGCTGTATCTTGAAGAATCCCTCACCCTCCAGGGCCAGATCCGTCTTGTTCTCGGTTGACTGAAGGCTTCCCTGGGAGAACATTTTCTGAGTGGCGGACACCTTGGCCCCGTGACCCACCTGAATGCCGGTGGGTATCTCGGAAACCTCCGTGGCCAGCGTTCCGGCCATCAGCAGGGTCTGATAGATCAGATCCTCGAATTCCGCCCGGTTCTTCTTGTATCCCGTGGTATTGACATTGGACAGGTTATTCGCTATGGTATCTATATTGAACTGCTGGGTAATCATCCCGGAAGCACCGGTCCAGAGAGAACGCATCATAATTTTCACCTCAATCGTCTTGGAATTCAGGATTCACGGCTCTATTGATATTTCGGTCCGATTCTGTAAAAGTATTATCATTATTCAGACCTGAAGAAGGTTTTTTAAAATATTATATTGACATTTCCCCCTTGTTTCCTATAAGTTTATCCCTGACAAAATCAACCTTCATTTTGCAGTAACCAATTCGGTATCTGTCTTTCAGAACTCTCCCGCCTTTAACATGGAGGAGTATTGGTATAGTGACGATATCCGGAGAAAGAATACCCTAAAGACCAAGGAGAACTATCATGCGAAACAAAATGACACTCTTGCTCCTCTGTCTTCTGGTTGCCATCGCTGGATGCCAGACGACACAAAAAGGAAAAGGCTCGGATAAGATAAAGGACGGTCCCGGTAAAATGTACTGGCCGGTCAAATTAAAAGGGGAAACCCCCTCCAAGAAGGGAGAAGGCAATTTTAAAAACTATCAGCCGGAAGGCCAGTGGACCCTCTATTATATGGGTTCCGGGGAAAAGCTGGCGGAAGGGATGTATAAAAACGGAAAGCAGGAAGGCCGCTGGGTCTTCTACCATAAAAACGGCCAGAAAATGACCGAGGGCGTTTTTGAAGAGGACCAGAAGAAGGGCGAGTGGGTCTCCTATCACGATACGGGACAGCTGCTATCAAAAGCCAATTACATAATTACCGAAATCGAGATCATGAAGGGCATGAAACAGAAGGTCGGCGGTATTGAGGGCAACGTCAAGGTGCTCTTCAAGTCCGGTAAAATTCACAAGGATGAGAACTGGAAAAAAGGCAAACTTGATGGAAAATACCGTGAATACTTTGAAGACGGCAGGCTGAAAGAATTTTCCGATTACACCAAAGGGGAGCTGGACGGCAAGATGAACCGCTGGTGGCCAAACGGCAAGCGCAAGGAACAGGGACAATACCGAAAGGGCAAGAAAGTGGGCCAATGGAGTACCTTCCATATCAACAACGCTCCGGCATCCAAGGGAAAATACAAGGACGGCCTGATGGTAGGGAAATGGCAGTTCTACTCAAAGGAAAACCTTCTTCAGAAGGAAGGGAAATATGCCATCAAGAAAATTGACAAAAAGGTAATGAACAAGGAAGACGGGCTTTGGACCTTTTACCGTTACACCGGCCGTAAACGCGAAAAAGCCATGGAACTGAGCCTCAATGCCGGCATGGTGGAGAAGGAAAATAAAAGCCGGCTCTATGAAAAAGGTAAACTCATAGGAGAAGGCCAGCTCGTAGGTGTCCCCAAGGGGCTTTATGACATCATTAAGGACGGCAAGGTCGTAGGTAAATTGGATTCCATGGATGTTCCCGGGGAGGATCCCAAGAGCAATATCACCTACAAATGGACCGGCGATTGGGTGGTTCCCAAGAGAAACGGCACATGGAAGGAGTTTTATCCCGGAGGTAAGAAGGTCAAATTTGAAACCGTTTATCTCATGAACAAAAAGTCTGGCCCTTATAAGGAATACTACCCCAACGGCAAAATCAAGGCCGAGGGGAGTTACCAGTCTGATAAAATGAACGATTCCTGGAAATTTTACGACAAATCAGGAAATCTGGACAAGGAGCAATCCGGGAAATACATGCTGGGCAAGAAAAGCCGTTTCTAAAGTCCTCGAAAACATACGAAAAATTTGAAGAGGGGGAACATCACCCCCTCTTTTTCTTTGTATTTTTTTGCAACCCAAAATAAGCCCGATATGTCATAAATATACATTGCACAATTTATCACAGGAAGATATAATCGTGCATTATATAAAAAGAGGTATTGAACAATGGTTGATTTAAAATTTCTGGACCGCATCAATCTGGCTTCCTATCCTCATTTCCAGGCCTTTGTGGCCCGAACGATACTCACCCCCAATTACAAACTCTTCTCAAAGGTCGAAATAAATATAGAAAACGTTGAGAACATCCCTAAGGATGAAACGGTCATCTTCGCAATGAATCACACGGACCGTTTCAACTACTGGCCCTTTCAGTACAAATTATGGAAGATCGGCGGTTTCCCCTACACCACCGTCTGGGTCAAAGGGAAATATTACGGCAACGCCGTGCTTAAAAAAGTTCTCGAACTCTGCAATACCTTTCCGGTTCCCTCCAAGGGATACCTGGTTGAGGAATTTTTTAAAAAGATTCACAACCGGAAAATCCAGTTTGAGGAATACCGCCTGGTAAAGGACATTCTCGACAGAAAACACAACATTGAGGAAACTCTATCCCGTGCCAGCGATGAGATCAAAGCTCTCTTTTCGGACCGCTGGCATCAGTTCATCAAGACCAGGGATGATTTCATCACCTATGTGGAAAATTACTACAAGGCGATGATGGAGCGGGTGGCCCGGATCAGCTACAGTGCCCTGTTCGAGAAACATCTGAACATCATCATATTTCCCGAGGGAACCCGCTCCACGGTGCTTGCCGAGGGGAAATCCGGCCTGGCCCAGCTGGCCCTGCACACGGGAAAGAAGATCGTGCCCGTGGGGTGCAACAACTGCGAGTCCATCTACCCCGGCAGCCTCCCCTTTGCCAAAAGCGGCACGGTTACTTACCGTGTCGGCAAACCTCTCTCCCTGGATGAGGACCTGAAGGACTTCCGCATAACAGAAAAGTTCAAACTCTTTTCCAGGGAATCCCAGGAACGGTTTAAGGATAACTTCGAGGGAGTGACCCGCGTGGTCATGGAGCGCATCTACCACCTTCTGGACGACAGGTATAAAACTAAGGAGCCCCGGGAAGAGAAAGGATAAGGAGGATTTTCGTCTTTCTCCGCCCCTGACAAAAGACTCCCGCCATCCAGCGGGAGTCTTTATTGTATCTACAGGTAAATAATAACACTAGTTTGGAGAGATACCCCAGACTCGCAGACCGAATTTTCCCCCGGCGCCAGTATAAAAAACAAAGCAATTCGAAGCGTTACCCGCACTGGAAGCCATCTGAAAAAGAATTTTATACGTCTTCCCCGATGTGGCTTTATGACGCAGGTTAAACTCGAAAGGAATGAATTCATCTGCAGTAGCCGGTGCAGTCGTAGGGGCAATATATTCCGGGGTACGGGCACTGTCATACACGTATTTGCTGATGCTCTGGACCAAAGTAACATCTTCATACAGGAGAACTTGGATCTTTGCGTTGGGATAGGAAGTAAAATCTCCTTCTCGGTTCATTTTAACCCGGCATCCCACAATATAGGTGTCCTTGGTAACGGTAAAGGTTTGATCTATAGTATTTGATCCAAAGAGTTTCGTACCATATGCCGTGGGGGCATCCGTTAAATCATATGCCCAATACCCCTGATAGATATTAGATCCCAGATCCTGGAAGTCGTTCTTCAGGTCCTCATAACAGGACGTCAGGACGGACAGGAAAAGCATAAGCAGGAGAGCGCCGGTCTTTTTCATCATCCATTTCAGCCGGTTGGTCATGGATACTCCTCATCACGCATTTATTAAGGGATAAGCCCCTGGACGGTCACAGGGAAAATAGCCCCTTTCCTTATGTTAATTTGCATAAGGATCACTATAATGATATTACAAATAAATATAACATCTGTCAAGATATTTTTAACCCTCTACCAGTTTCATTGCCCCTGAAATGCCATCAATAAATGCCTTTTTGATTGACATTTCCCTGCCTCCTGCTATACTCAATATCTTCCGAAAGAGGGACTCTGTCTTTACCCCGGCAGGGAAAGACCCCGCAACCATCGGAAAACCAGGAAAACGAACTGCTGAAACTCTTATGAGGTATTGCCATGAAATTCGTACTGCTAGGACCTCCGGGTTCGGGAAAAGGAACCCAAGCAGAAAAACTCCATGAAAAATTCGACATCCCCCATATCTCCTCCGGGGACATCCTTAGAGAAGAGGTGGCCCGGCAGACGGATTTCGGGAAAAAGATCAAAACATACATGGACCGTGGAGAGATCGGCCCCGTGGAATTGATCACGGAAACGGTGCTGAGCTATATTGACAAATGCTGTGCCTCGGGCTTCATCCTTGACGGATTCCCCCGGACCCTCTATCAGGCCGAGATGCTGGACAAGAATTACAACATCGTGGCCGTCATCCTCCTTGAGGTGGATGAAGAGGAGATCATCCGCAGAATCACAGGCCGCAGGGTCTGCGAAAAGTGCAAAAAGATCTACCACATACAGAGCAGCCCTCCCAGGAAATTTGACCAGTGCGACAAATGCGGCGCCCCTCTCATTCAGAGAAAGGACGATACCGTGGAAACCGTTAAAAACCGCATACGGGTATACAACGAGGAAACCTTCCCCTTAATCGAGTATTACAGGGAAAAGGGCATTCTGCACCGTATTAGGGCCGAGGGAGATGAGGAGGAGATCTTCAGCGAGATACTGCACATCGTTTGAGGATGACTATTGCCGGGAACGGCTCCTCTTCCGTTTCTTGGCCATGACCGCCTGATAATATTCATCCGCCCTCTGCCTTTTCAGACGGATGAGAGTTTCATAGCTCCGAACGGTTTCCAGGGAGAGTTGATT
>CALCJG010000033.1 GCA_937967705.1 uncultured Spirochaetia bacterium | reverse complement strand
GAGATATCCACTCGTGACTGGAGTTCAGACGTGTGCTCTTCCGATCTTGAATAAGATTTCTATTTTTATTACGGGAGATTATCTCCAAGAGCAATTTGCCTTTCGTCAGATTCTTAACACGGTCATAAACAGCCAGAGGATTGAATGATCCATATTCCCCGAAAAGGATGTTCTCGTCTCCTTTAAGGTTCGGGCTCAAACTGTCCAGATCGTTCATGGACATCAGCGAGGGGATGTATGACACTGAATTCATCGATCTTTTCGCTCCCAGATTTCCTGACGGGGCGTGTGACATTCATTCCAGTCAGGGGGTTCATGATATAGGGTAAATCTCTCGAGTTCACCGCGTTTCTCGAGGAGTTTGTAAATTCTGCTCCAAACGCATTCCATATCGGGGTTGACTTCACATTTTTCTCCCTGCATACCTTCGCAGGGGCCGTTGCGAAGACCTTTTGGACATAGTGTAACAGGGCATAATCCCGCTGTATCATTCAGGATGCAGTGACCGCAATGGGAACAGCGTTCGTAGAATCGGCCAAGTCGTTCAACCATCCCCAAAAAGGTCGTATCAAGGGCTGCCAGAACAGGCTTTTCCGTAACCTCAGAGAGGGCCTGTACCCCACTGCCGCAGGTCAGGGCAACGATGATCTCCGCCTCCTGGACCTCATCCCTGATACGCCTCATGTCGCGGGAGGAGATTCTCTTGTCACAGGGGGACTCAATGGAAATAGTGGCGAGAACATTTTTATCAGCAAGAAATTCAGTCATCTCCTTTACCTGCTCTGATCCCCCGGTCTGGCATACGGCAGCACACTCAGAGCATCCGACAATGACAATCCGTTCTTTATCTTCTAGGTACTTCTTCAGGGAAGTACGATCCTTCTTTCTGGTGACAATCATGGATTTATTTACACATATTCCTGTTGAAATGCATTATAGCGTGTTTAACCGTCTAATGCAAAAATTAAAAGGTTTCCGGGAGTATGACCTTAAGCCGTTCCACCTCTTCGGGATTCTGCTTTTCCTTGGCTGTGATGATGGAGTATTTCATGGCATCCTTGCAAGGACAATTCCTCTCTTTGCACATATGGGGGATGAGGGATTTCAAGAGATCTTTTGCATGATCCGCATTTTTGTGAAGGTTTTCAATAACAAGATCCACGGATACGTGCTCCTCGTCCTCTTTCCAGCAATCATAATCAGTGCTCATGCATATCATGGCATAACAGATCTCCGCTTCACGGGCCAGCTTGGCTTCAGGGATTGAACTCATATTGATAACCCCGGCACCCCAGGAGCGGTACAGATTACTCTCCGCCTTGGTGGAAAAAGCGGGACCCTCCATGCATATAAGGGTCTCATGGGTATGAATACGTATACCCCGCTGCTTAATATCAGGAATGATGATGCTGTGAAGTCTTTCACAAAAGGGATGCCCGAAAGGTACATGAGCTGCTACGCCGTTCCCGAAAAAAGAAGATATCCTGTTCTTGGTTCGATCAATGATTTGGGAGGGGATGACAAAATCCAGGGGGCGAATTTCCTCTTTGAGACTGCCGACAGCAGAAAAAGCGATGATCTCGGTAACACCGATCATTTTCATTGCGGCAATATTTGCCCGAAAGTTTATTTCATGAGGCAGCAGGAAATGTCCCCTGCCGTGACGCGGTAAAAAGGCAGCCTTTTTGCCATGCAGTTCAGAGATGATTATTGTATCCGAAGGTTTACCCCAAGGGGTATCGGGGTATACTTCTTCGATGAATTTCATTCCTTCTATATCATAAAGACCAGAACCGCCGATAATACCGATTTCCGCCTGTCTCACAATGCTACCTCTCCAAACGTTATTAGCATAAACATCTGAATGCATCCTAAGTATAGTATACTTTTTTTTGATAATATTTTTAGCAAGACAAAAACAGTATTGGCTCGGAAAAACTGTCCTTGATCATATAAGGGAAGATTCATTTTTGAGAACAAAATCAAATACTGCTATAATGATAAGAGGAGATCGGAATCTGCAGAAATCAATAGATCGAATGATATAGCTCCCTTTTGAATAGAACAATGGAGGTAACCATGGACGATAAAGAATCTCTCATAACGGTATATTCAGAAAACAGGAAAGAATTGATCGATGTAAAAAAAATAGAAAAAACAGAGGAAGACTGGAAAGAGATACTCACAGAAGAAGAATTTTATATTACAAGAAAAAAGAGCACAGAACATCCTTTTACCGGGAAGTATCATGATAACAAGGATGAAGGGATTTATCGATGTCGTTGCTGTGGTGTGGATCTTTTTTCATCAAACGCCAAGTATGATTCAGGCACTGGCTGGCCTAGCTTTTTCAGGCCTGTATCAGACATTAATATAGCTTTGAAGAAAGATCTGAGCATGGGGATGATCCGTATGGAGGTTCTCTGTGCTCGATGTGGGGCGCATCTTGGCCATCGTTTTGAGGATGGGCCACCTCCGACGGGAATGAGGTATTGTATGAATTCAGCATCGTTGGATTTTAAAGCTGAAAAATGATTGCTCCCATCACCGGGGGGATTGGGGATAGGAGCAATCATGTTATTTAATTGGATCACGGTCTTTCCGCAATCTTTATGTAGATTTGCAACTTGGCTTTGGCACGCCATACCGTTATCTTTACAGATTTACCGATGGGAGTATTGTTGATGGTATTTACTAGATCTGAGATATCCTTTACGATACGATCATTCACCATAAGGATAACATCACCCGGTTTCAATCCACCCTTGTCAGCTGGGCCATCATCCATGACCTGCCCTACAACTGCACCTTCCGTGGTTTTAAGACCAAGCTGTTCTGCCAGATCTTCTGACAGAGGTGCTATCTGAACGCCTATATATCCACGCTTTATTTTTTTATGGTTTTTTAACTGGATTAAAATGGACTTTGCCGTATTAACCGGTATGGCAAATCCAATCCCGATAAAACCTCCGCTTTGCGAGTATATCATTCTGTTGATACCAATAACCTCCCCCTTGATATTTATGAGGGGCCCCCCGGAATTACCAGGATTGATGGAGGCATCTGTCTGTATATGGGATTCCGAGCCGCCCATCATATCTACGTCCCTTCGCCCTGTTGCGCTGATCACACCGACGGTGAAGGTTTTATCCAAGCCAAAGGGATTCCCTATGGCGATGGCCCAGTCTCCCACTTTTACATCGTCGGAATTTCCCATGAAAACCGGTTTGAGTTTCATCCCGGGCTCAATTTTAAGAAGGGCTATATCAGTCCGTTCATCAGAACCTATCAAACGGGCCTTGAAGGATTTTCCATTGAGTTTAACGGTAATACTGTCAACTCCGGCTATAACATGGTGGTTTGTGCAGATATAGCCATCCTCTGATACGATGAAACCTGTTCCCAGTCCGGTTCTCTTTTGTGTACGGGAACGGGGTATTTGCGGACCAAAGAACTCCTGGAAAAAGGGATCATTGAAGAAGGGATGGGGGGGAGTTTTTATCTTTTGCTCTGTGCTGATAAATACTACTCTATCCTTGTAAAGCTCATAAATATCCTGAAAACTTTTTTGGACCTCCCAAGCCTTGGCGGATTCTGCGTTCTTCTTCAGAGGGGATTCCTCGGTAGCTGCAAGGAAAGAACTTTTTCCTTTACAATAGGACAAATGATTTATTGAAAAGAGAATTAATGTAAAAATCAAGGCAGACATCAGATAAGGCATGTACTTCTTCATGTTTTTTACTCCTGAGAAAAATTTAACCCCAATTGCTATACAACAATTTCAGATATGATTGATCCATGAATTATAGACAGTATCATTAGAATCGACTTCATTGTAGGAGTTACAGAAGCCTGATAATAATGATCTTCGTTCCAGAGCATTCTTAATCTCTTTCGACGAGGCTCAAGGATAAAGCAATGCCCGTATCAATTTTTTTATTTCAGCTATATCAAATGGTTTGATTATGTATCCATGGGCATTCTGTTTTTCAGACATTTCTCGAATCTGCAACTCTTGAAAAAGACCAGTTATGAAGACGATTTTTGCATCAGGTTTGATAAGGCTAATCTTCTGAAAAGCTTGCAGTCCTGACATTACCGGCATGGAAATGTCGAGAAATATGACAAAAAAATCCTTTGATTCGGCATATTCCAGGGCTTCCAGACCGTTTTTGGCCATCGTAATATCCGTAATTCCATAGGTTGAAAGTATGGTTTTGAGGAGTTCCCGTATCGCAGGATCGTCATCGGCTATAAGCACTGGGAGATCAGGAAGGATCTGTTCATCCAGTGATAGGGGTTTGGATTGGATGATAGGATCTGAAGACTTGTCTGTATATACGGGCAGCTTGAGGGTAAACTCTGTCTCGATGCCGGGAGTGCTCTTGAAGGTAATATCGCCATTATGCTGTTGAATGATGTTTTTGGAAATTGCGAGACCCATGCCTGTTCCAATGATATCCCCTTCCCGCTTTGTGGTAAAAAAGGGAGTGAATACCTCTTCGGCAATGGTTGGATCTATCCCCTGCCCGGTATCGTGTACTGTCATTTTGGCCCATTGATCGTCATTGTCGACAGTAACGGTTATGATTCCTTTTTTCTTGGGCCGTATGGCGTGGATGGCATTCACGATAAGGTTGAGAAAAACCTGTTGAATGAGGCCTCTGTCTGCGTGAATGCGGGGATTATTGAAGTATTTTCGATGGATTTGAATGTCTTCATGAAGCAGGACTTTTTCCTGTATACTCAGGATGTCATCCACAATCTCGGTGAGAAAAATGTCTTCGCGATTGACTATCTCCTGGCGCGTAAGGAGTCCGAGTTTCTTGATGATGCCAGCCCCCTGAAGGGTCATCCTGTCGATAATCTCCAGGGATTCCCTGATGATAACTGGATTATTAGCGTTATTCATGGCGAATTGTGTATAACCCCTAAGAGATGTAAGTATGTTGTTAAACTCGTGGGAGATGCCTGTGACCAGTTCTCCTACAGCTGATATTTTTTCAGATTGAACTATCCCTCTCCATAGATTCTTTGTCAGTGTAATGTCACGGACGATGATCTGAAAAAAGGAATCTTCGAACATATGAAAGGACGAAAGTGCTATCTCCAGATCAATAACAGAGCCGCATTTCTTTAATCCGCGCATTTCAATGGTTTCATTGGGATGAATTTTGTATAAACAGGCCCGGGAAAAAATTATACGTTCTTCCTTCACGATAAGGTCGGTAAATTTCAGAGGTTCAGTGAAATCCGTAGAGTCAAGGTTGAAAATGTGTAAAAAACGGGGATTGGCATAGATGATTTTTTCGTCCTTAATAATACAGATACCATCTGTTGAATTTTCTACAAGCATGCGGTATTTCTTTTCTGATTCCCTCAGCTTCTCTTCAGTGCGCTTCTGCTCAGTAACATTGATGCCAATGAGGAGAATGACCGTCATATTGTAGAGCAAAAGTTTTTTAGCGGATACGGTGAAATTGTAATTTGTTTCGTCGTAGTTGATTAGTAGATCCGTTTCATATACATCAAGGGGATCCTCCGGCCTTGTAAGGCTCTGAATCATATAATCAATTTTATCCGGATGGGATGTAAAATCATGTATTCTCTTATCTGTGATATCGCCAATCAGTTTTGGGAATCGTTTCATAACCAGTTCCTTCATGTTAAGAAAGATGATTTTACCGGTTAAATCGATAACACAC
>CALCJG010000032.1 GCA_937967705.1 uncultured Spirochaetia bacterium | reverse complement strand
GAGATATCCACTCGTGACTGGAGTTCAGACGTGTGCTCTTCCGATCTCATGTGAGCAACGATTACACCGGAGGCCGGTGGCATGCCGTACAGGCGCCGTGGAAAGAGCCCTGGAACGGTTCCCGGGGGGGCTGCTATCGCCTGCTTCGGGAGCCCTGGCTGCGGAAGTGGAGCGACATCTGGAAGCCGACGTCTACAGAGCCGTAAACAGGGTCAGGGGAAAAGAGGGAATTGAAATGAACGGGAATGCGAAAAAACTGTTGAAGGCAATTCTGATGAGTACTGCACTGATCGGCACGATAAACGGATCACTTCTCGCCCTGATGGGATATGCCTTCAACGTGAACATATCCGTACGCATGGAGGGGGAGACAGCGGCCAGGGCGGTTGGATGGACTCAGATAGTACCGGAAAGCATTGTCATGCCTCTGATCGGCATGCTCATCTTCATGGGATTTCAAAGGCTTTTTAAACGTCATGCCTTCAGGCTGTTCGTCATTTTCTCTGTTGTCGTTACCCTGATCTGGACTTCCGGCCCTGTTCAGCACGGGGAAAACCTGGCATCGAAGGCGGTATTAACGGTGACCCATCTCGTCATCCTGACGGTCATCCTGATCCAGGCGAAACGGTATGCCGTTGATATACAGGCCGTCCGCGATAAAATGCCGGATAAATCCGTCTGATCCACGGATCTCCTCGATCGGCATGGATGAACGGACGCCACGCCTCTCTCCGCCTTTCTGTATAGGGATACGCGGCAGAGCCACAAGGGGTCATAACCCGGGACGGCTTCTGCGTTTCTTCTCATCCCAGAATATCTCCTATCGCAGCAGGAAGGTGCTGACAGCGTTGAGCTCTTCCATGAACTCCCTGTAGCTGGCCTGTTTTCTTCTGTTCAGGTACAGAGAGAGAAGCCCGTGAACGGCATGCCGGTGAACCCCGCGTACCCTGCTCAAGGCGGTTTCGGAGAGCTTTTTACGGGTTCGGTAGATTTCCCAGTCATCCCCCATGAGGGAATCGAAGAAGGCATTGACGGCCTCGAGGCTCGAGCCGGGGGTTGCGATGTCCGAGGGCTTCTGCTGGTACAGGAGCTCAAAGGCTCCCGGATACTGTATAAAGTATTGCGCATAGGCCGATGTGGCCGCTGTTATCCCTTCCGCCCCCCGGGGCTTCTCCTTTCTGCCTTTCTGGATGAACTCCCTGCATTCTTCCATAAAGTCCTCGGCACAGCTGAAGATGAGATCCCTTATATCTTTGAAATAATTGTAAAGCGTTGCGTAGGAATAACCGGCCCTGTCCGCAACCGAACGGGCGCTGACCGCCCCGGTGCCTTCGCCGCGGATGATCTCCCGAACGGCATCGAGAAAGTAGGATCTCATCCGCTGTTCCTGGATCGACTTTTTGTCCATAATGTACCTGCTGGATGTGTTAAATATATTAATAGATGTCAATATGTTAACAATGTTAATATTCGTCAAGACGTTTTCCCCTGAAGCGGGGTATTTCCGTTTTTTCCCGCATTAAAGGGGTGTGAATGAAACGATCAGATCCCGGTCCGGGGAGCATTTTCCGTCGGTTGTTGATTCGGTGTGGAGTAAAGGCGATGGGGTTTTTCGGGGATGAGAAAGGTCAGGGCAAAAATCCCTGAACGGTAAAAACGGGTTGACATCCCGGTCCAATACCGATCAACCCTTAAGGGAGAAGGCACTGGTCTCTGGCTCAATGTGATGGGAGCAGCTATGAAAAATCGTCTCCTTCGCTCTTTTAGCCACGACTATGTAAGTCAGGTGTACTGGCATGCCTTTTCACATTTCAGGGTATTAGTTTTTTTGCAGGCAGACTCGTTCCCTCCCGTTGGATGGTCGTCTAGGCGAATCACCCTGAGCAGTCCTCCCTGCCGTTTCGAAGAGGGAAGGAGGGCAAATCTATGTTAGCGGAGGTGTCGTTCATGAAAAAAACGCTGGAGTTCCTCAGAGAGAAGAAGAGAAGAAATCAGAAGATCTCCGTTCTGACATCCTACGATTTTCTCACCACGGAAATTCTGGAAGAAGCAGGCATCGACATGATCATCCTCGGGGACAGCGTGGGAACCAATGTCCTGGGTTACAGGGATGAAACGGAGGTCACCCTGGAGGATATGATTCATCATACCAGGGCTGTGTGCCGTGCGAAGAAGGACATCTTCCTGGTGGTTGACCTTCCCTATAAAACCTATGAAACCCCCGGGGAGGCCGTGGAAAATGCAAAGAGGCTGGTGGATATCGGCGCGGATGCGGTCAAGTTCGAGGGCATTCGGGAAAACATCCTTCGGGAACTTAAGAAGAACGGCGTCCCTGTGATGTGTCATATCGGATTGAATCCGCAGCATGATCAGGAGAGGATGAAGCAGGGTAAGATTGCCAAGGGGAAGCAGTTTTCCGAAGCGACGGAGCTTCTGAAAGGGGCCAGGCTGCTTGAGGAAGCAGGTGCGGACCTGATGATTTTGGAGAAAATCCCCGGCAGGGTTTCAAAGGTTATAACGGAAAACATCGCCATCCCGACCATCGGGATCGGGGCGGGCCCCTTCTGCGACGGACAGGTGCTGATCGTATATGATCTTCTGGGGATGAACCGGCGTAAATTCAAACATTCGCCGGATTACGTCAACCTGCGGGAGATGGTACTGAATACCGTGAGCCGCTACCGATCAGAGATCGACCAGGGGGTTTTCCCCGCCGGAGTGCATACCAATATCATCAGCGATGACGAATATGATCTGATTCGGGACTGGTGTGAAAAGAACGGTTTTGTTGTATAGATGATGGCGTTCCGCGTCGGCATCATCACCGATGATTGCCCTCTAATGCCCTGGCGCCAGGTGTCCCGGCTTCAGTGAAAGGATCAGTCTCATCAATAAGCCCTGACGGCCCTCACCCGTTTCTTGCTCTCTTTGACATCAAAATTGGTAATCCCGTATACGAAGTGGTTGAACCAGGCTGTGTTGCCGTCAACTTCCGTGGAACTCCAATAATGGTCTGGAGAAATATTGCCAACCCCGGACTTGATGAAGAATTCGGACATCTTCTCCAGCTCATCCCGGGACGGCAGAAACCAGTCCTCCTTGCCGCCCCCCCGGTAGCCGGCGGCCCTGCGGGCGGCGATTTCCGGCTGATCGCAGCCCTTCAGTATGGCGGCGGTATTCTTCCTGCCCGTTCCCAGGGCCTGTCCCGCTGCCCCCTTTATGCTCTTCTTTGAACAGCCCCATTCCGATTGAATGACCTGATCTACGGGTGCTCCCTCCAGGTAACGCCAGCCGTCGGAATAGGCGCCCTTGTCATAAAAAATCCAGCCGCCTCCCGGACCGTGCTGCCCGATACGGTTTTCCCCTCTGTAGCGGTATACCGGCATCCCTTTTCTTACCTTCGCAATAAGGGCGCGGTTTTTTCCCTCGAACCGGCATCTGGCTATGGTTTGCATGGGAAAGGTGGCCTTGAATATAAGTGTTTTTCCCTCCACGAGAACATACATGAGATCCCCCATGCGTATATCCCTTGCTGCCGTAGAGGAGCCCACGATGATCTCCCCGGACCTTATATCCACCTTCTTTACAGTACCCAGCTTGATCCCCTCGGATCGCGTGGGAAGGAGGAGGACGAGAGTAAAGATGAATGCGGCGCTTACCGTTAGGGCTTTGATCAGGATTTTCATGGGTAAGACCTCCTCATTGATCCCTGGCAGAAGGGACTTTTGAAAAATGGTTGATTGGAATACACTATGGACCTTCAGATGACTTTTATCAAGCCTCTTTTGCTCTTATGAGGGTTAGGAAATCCATGAAATCACAAACCTTTGATTGATTGTGTAAAGATTCCAATGACCAATAATATTCTACTATATTCCTCATATCCAGGTATTCACTGATGCATGCTATCATGCCAGGCACTGTCTTGTAAACCTTCTCTGCCAATGGGTTTTCCTACTTAATGTTTCCCGATCCTCTTCTTGAAATTCCATTTCTTAACTTGTCACGGGAAAGGTTCATCGGTGAATTTCAAGGATTGATTGGTTTTGAATGCACACCGTATATTGCAAGAAACAGCATCCAATCTCACATCACCAAAATATTATTTTTACTTCTGATTGTCCTACAGATCTGTAGGACAATTCCTACAAAAAAAAAGGTGTTTGTCCTACAGAATGTGCGACGGATTCTTCTTGTGGAATTAGAGATACTAACATAGAAATTAGTATCATTAAATTTACTAATACTACATCAACATATTTAAGAACACTTTAGGGCAAAGGAATATGTTGACATACATGGAGGTAACCATGAATTTTAATCTTAAAATCCGGGCCAAGCTTATGCTTTCCTTCGGACTTATGGCCCTGCTCATGTTCATCGTCGGTATTATTGCTTTTTTCAGTATCAACAACATTGTCCGGAATATGAACGAGATCGGAAAGGTCCGCATGCCCAGCGTGAGGACTCTTCTGGTCATAAGCGAGGCTTAGACAGCCATAGATTCCGCTGAAAACGCTCTTCTTAACCGCCGGCTTAATGATAAAATGCGGGAAGAACAGTATAAGCGTATCGAGGGGGCCTGGAAGCGTGTGGATGAGTCCTGGAAAATATACGAACCCCTTCCTCAGACCGTAAAGGAAAGCGAGGTATGGAAAAAATTCGTTCCTGCCTGGGAGGCCTGGAAGAAGGATCATAAAAAGTACCTGGAGATGACCCGCCAGTGGCAGTCCAGTAAAAGCGATGTTTTACATACTCAGATGACCGAACAGGCCATCACCATCAACGGAGAAAGTTTTGGAAAAGCGGAAGACCTCCTCAATGAATTGATTGCAATCAACCGGGAGGTTGCTCAGGAGGCCATCAGAGGGGGGGATGCCACCGCATCCCGATCAACTTATGTTCTCGTAATCTCCCTTCTCATGGGGCTGGCTCTAGCTATGGCATTCGGACTAATCATAAGCAATGGCATCAGCCGGCCCGTGCAGAAAGGTTTGAGCTTTGCCCAGAGGATCGCAGAGGGGGATTTCCGCGAACGTTTGGATATTCATCAACAGGACGAGATCGGTATGCTGGGGAGGGCCCTGAACACTGCGGCGGACGATCTGGAAAAGCTCATATCCGAAATTCTTGTGGCGGCCCAGAATCTGTCGCAGGCTGTACAGGAGATCTCCAGCGGCAACGAGAATCTCTCCCAGCGGACCTCGGAGCAGGCCTCCTCCCTCGAAGAGATCGCCTCCACCATAGAAGAGGCCACCGCCTCCATCAACCAGAATACCGATAATTCTGTTCAAGCCAACGGCATGGCGGAAGGCGCCTCCCGCATGGCAGTGGAGGGGGGAAATGTGGTCGGAGATGCGGTCAACTCCATCATTGAGGTCAACCAGTCGAGCAAAAAGATATCGGAGATCATCACCGTCATCAACGAGATCGCCTTTCAGACCAATCTTCTGGCCCTCAACGCCGCTGTGGAGGCCGCCCGGGCCGGGGAGCAGGGGCGGGGATTTGCGGTGGTGGCCGGCGAGGTGCGCAATCTGGCACAGCGATCCGGCAACGCCGCCAAAGAGATCAACACGCTGATCAATGACTCCGTGGACAAGGTGGGCAAGGCCACGGAACAGGCCAGCAAGAGCGGCGAGGCGCTTCGGGAAATCATCAACGCTGTGCAGAATGTGAGCACCCTCATCTCCGAGATTGCCGCGGCCAGCGAGGAGCAGAAGAACGGGATCAATCAGATCAATGTGGCCGTCTCGGAAATGGACAACATGACTCAGCAGAACTCGGCCCTCGTGGAGGAGACCGCCTCTGCCAGCGAGGAGATGGCCGGGCAGGCCCAGGCCATGATGGAGATGATGAGCCGTTTCAAGATCCGGGATGCCATACGGAGCACCGCCTATGACAGTAAGCACAAGGAGCTTCATCTGGCCTCTGCAGGGAGTGCCCTGAAGGGGCACAAACCCCTGATTGATAAGAACAGGGGCAACGGTCATGATCATTCGGAATTAAAGAAGGGTGAATCGGATATATCCGCCAGTATGAGCGCCCAGGGCTTTGAGGAGTTTTAACCTTTGCTTATCCCTCATTACTATTCACGACCCCATATCCCTTCGGGAGATATGGGGTCTTTTTTTCCGGGATACAAGGAGTATGGCGTGCCTATAAGGGGGTTGTTTCTGAGATGAAAAAAAGATTGCCGAGTGTAGAAGACAAGATGTCCGGTGCCCGGGGGCAGTTTACGGATATGACGGATGAGGCCTTCAGACAGATCATCAGCCTGGCAAAGAAGGGGAATACGGGAGCCCTGGACGAGTTATACAAACTGCAAAGAGAGTTCCATCATCTCTCCGAATCTTTAAGCGAAATTGCGAGAACCATCGATGAGGTATATCTGCTGCCTGACGGGAACAAGCCCGAAGGGAGTCACTGATCTGCCGGCGGGAGGCGGGAATTGGTTGACATGTACTGTTAATTGATATATAACAATTGGTGAAAAGAGTAAGGCTTTTTTTAAATTCACTGAGAAAGGGTGCCTTCCATGGAGGGAATAAAAAATACAACCATACTCCTAGTGGAAGACGAATTCATTCTGGCCACCGATGAAGCCCTGGTCCTGGAGGGGTTCGGTTACAAAGTCCTTGCCGCGCATAACGGGGAAGAGGCTGTCAGCATGACCCTGGGGGATCCCGATATAGACCTCATCCTCATGGACATTGATCTGGGGAAAGGCATGGACGGCACCGAAGCTGCACGGAAAATACTCGACAATCGGGAAATCCCCATAGTCTTTCTCTCCTCCCATACGGAAAAGGAGATCGTCGACAGGACGGAGAAAATCACCTCTTATGGATATATTGTCAAAAACTCCGGCGAGACGATCCTCAACGCTTCCATCAAGATGGCTTTCAGGCTCTTTGCCGCACACATGCGGGAGCGAGAGGCGCACAGAGCCCTGAGGGAAAGTGAGATGCGGTTTCGGCGCATATACGAGAATATGGCCATAGGGGTTGCGCAGGTTTCTCTTGATTTCACCATTTTCCAGGCCAATGAGGCTTATTGCCGGATGCTGGGATACACAGAAGAGGAATTGAAAGGGAAACATCTGAAGGACATAACCCATCCGGAGGTTCTTGAAGAAAACCTTAGTAAACAGGCAGCGCTGGGGCGCGGTGAGATCGATCACTATCAGATGGAGAAGCGTTTCATCCACAGGGAAGGAAAGGTGGTTTATGGAGTGCTCGATGCCAATCTGATACGGGACGGAGAGGGTAAGCCGAGCTATTTCCTGGGAAGCGTGTTCGATGTTACCGAGAGGAAAATGGCGGAGCAGGCGCTGAGGGAATCTCAGACACGTTATCGGGCCCTCTTTCAGCAGAGCCCTTACGGTATCGTCATCATAGATCCGGAGACGGGGGCCTTCGTGGAGTTCAACGATCAGGTGTGCCGTCAGCTGGGCTACAGCCGGGAGGAGTTTGCCCGGCTCAAAGTGTTTGATCTTGAGGTTCTGGAGAATGCCGAGGAAACAAGGGCGCACTTCCAAAAGGTCATAAGGGAGGGAAACGATAGTTTTGAAACTCTGCAGAGAAACAGAGCGGGGGAACTATGTGCCGTACAGGTTTCGGCGCAGATCATTGAAGTGTCCGGTGTAAGCCTTTACCACTGCATATGGCGGGATATAACCAGGAGCAAGGAGATTGAAAACAGGCTCAAGGAGAGCGAAGGGATTTTAAAGCGCTCTCAGCGCCTGGCCAGTGTGGGGGGGTGGTCCTGGGATGTTCTTAACAGAACCATGACCTGGACGGAGGAGACCTACCTTATTCACGGGATGAAAGCGGAAGAATTGGCTAGCGGTTCCGAGGACTATGTGCAATACAGTCTTAACTGCTATATGCCGGAGGACAGGCCGATGATTCTGGACGCCTTCCGCAGATGTGCCGAGAAAGGAGTACCCTATGATATGGAGTTTCCCTTCATTACCCGCACTGGTAGAAGCCTCTGGATACGCACTACCGCCGAAGCGGTCTGGGAGGAGGGGAGGATCGTCAAAGTCATAGGCAATATCATGGACATCACCGAGCACCATAACAGGGAGGGGGCCTTACAGGAGAGCCTTAAGCGGCTGGAGGAGGCCCAGGAGACCGCACGAATAGGTTTCTGGAGCCTTGACATGGGAACCAAAAAACTCGAATGGAGCCGGGGAGTGAAAACCATCTTTGGTCTGTCCGCCGAAAGCCCCACACCGACTTATGAGGAGTTCTGGAATTTTGTTCATCCCCATGATCGGAATTATGTCCGTACACAGGTGGCCAGGCAATTGGGAACGCTTACTGACGAGACGATTTCCTGCGAGTACAGAATTGTTACCAGAAGCGGAGAGTTGAAGTATCTGGATCATAAAGGGAGGCAGGTTGTAGATACAAACGGCAAACCCATAACCGTCTTC
This sequence comes from uncultured Spirochaetia bacterium, assembly GCA_937967705.1. Lineage (GTDB taxonomy): Bacteria > Spirochaetota > UBA4802 > UBA4802 > JAGODF01 > CALCJG01. The sequence goes on along the minus strand of CALCJG010000032.1, from coordinate 1,183 downwards.
GGATCGATACAGGACATTACACCGATGAAGGATGCAGTCGATAGACTGCGCAGAACTGAGAATCGCTACTCCGATTTTTTCCGTCAGTGCAGTGAGGGGATATATCTCATTGATATCAATCCCCCGGTCGACATAAATCTCCCCGATGAAGAGATCATCGAAGGCATCAACAGAAACGCCAGGTTGTCGGATGTCAATGATGCCCTGGCGAGGATGTACAGCCTCACCCCGGAAGATATGATAGGCCGGCCGGCTGTGGATTTTGCACCGGATTACGGACAGAGGGCCGTGCTGGTGCTGAAAAATGATCAGTACCAGGTAAACAACCTGGAAACCCGCGACGTGGACAGAAACGGGCGGGACATCTTCCTGAGGGAGAACTATCAGGGCGAGGTTGTGAACGGTCATCTGGTCAGCATCTGGGGTATGCAGACCAATATAACTCAAAGGAAGCAAAACGAGGAGAGGGTCAAACAGCTCCTCGAGGAGAAGGAGATTCTTCTGAAAGAGACGCATCACCGCTTGAAGAATAACATGAATATGATAGCCTCCCTTCTGAGTCTTCAATCTAGCGCTCAGGGTGATGGTGCCGCAAAGGAAGTTCTGGGAGATGCCGCCGAGCGGATGAAGGGCATGATGCTTCTTTACGAAAAGCTCTACCGTGCCGAAAATCCGGCGACCCTGTCTCTCCGAGATTACTTTACTCCCCTCCTGGATGAAATCGTCTCCCTTTACCCTCATGAAGGTCCTGTTAAAATGGAAACCCGTATAGAGGGCATCTCCCTCTCTTCAAAGAAGGTGGCGTACCTGGGGATGATCCTCAACGAGCTTGTCAGCAACTCCATGAAACACGCTTTCCGGGGAAAAGATGAGGGCATTCTGAGGGTTGAGATCGGCTGCAGGGATAAGCGGTTACGGGTGATCTTCGAGGACAATGGGAGGGGGCTCCCGGAGGGGATTTCGTTCGAGAACGCGCCGGGATTTGGTCTCCAGCTCGTGGCTCTGATGGCTAAACAGCTCCGGGGGACCGTAGCGATGGAACGGGGAGGAGGCGCCAGGTTCGTAATGGACCTGGAGGGGGATGAGTGAAGGATTCACGAAAGGGGACTGATCCTGCAGCGGGTATGCAAGCCCGGAGGCGATCCGACAGCATGAAAGGAGAGAACCTGATCCTGTGGCGGCG
>CALCJG010000031.1 GCA_937967705.1 uncultured Spirochaetia bacterium | reverse complement strand
CTTGCGGGGGTCAGCAAAACCGTGGGTGGCAAATGGGGGTTTATTGATAAAAAAGGGGAGCTCGTCATAGAGCATCAGTTCGACGAGGTACAGGTGTTCTCTGACGGTCTTGCAGCAGTCCCCTGGGAAAACAATGGGGGTATATCAATAAAAAAGGTAAAATCATCATCAATCCAAAATACTCCAAGGCGGGGCTCTTCAGCAAGGGATTGGCACCGGCGGCCATAGATCGTAAGGACAATGCCTGGGGTTTTATCGACCGCCGGGGAAAGATGATTATCATGCCCCAGTTCGATATTGCCCTGTCTTTCGACAGGGACAGCGGTCTGGCTCCGGTCAATGTCGACGAGAAATGGGGATACATCAATACGAAGGGCAGGTTAGCCATCAATCCGGAGTTTGAGAACGCGCGACCTTTTTTCCGGGGGCGTGCGGCGGTATTCCGGAATTCCAAATGGGGGTATATTGATAAAAAAGGGCAGGTGGTCATACCTCTGAGTTTTACACTTGCTGACGATTTCCATGACGATGCAGTGCATGTCGTCGATGGAACAAGGTCATTTTTCATCGATAAATCGGGTAGACGGTTTGGGACTGTAGTATTTACGTCAGTCAAGGACGGGGTTCTGCCGGGGTATCCGAAATCGGCCCATGTGGAGAATTCCTCACCCTATTATACTCTGATCATTAATGTCAGCGGAACCAGAAGGGATGACGGGAGACATGAACTCAAGCCGGGGGCCTCTGAGACCTACAGCCCATCGGGCGATGCCTCTGTAGCCGTTACTGTAGTGGGATATAAAGACTTGAAAGTAGGGGGTATAATCAGCCTGAAGGAGGAACATACGTTCTATCCCACATGCTCTTATTACAGGTATTGGCTTATGCGGACATGGCTGATTGAGAACAGGACGGAATTTTCCATTGAGGGAGTGCTAACCAATTCAAAAAAGGACTGGGGTTTCGACTGGCGTGCTGACCCAAAGTGCACCATGGAGGTCATGGCAGTAGCCGACAGGAGCCCTGATTACACGATACCCTGTGTCGATGTGTGGAAAAAGGAACCCGGTTATAAGTATATAGCGGAGGAGTACAGGGTCAGTGACGGGTACAACGGCAAGGCGGAAATCACGCGGATAAAAAAGATCCCCATGCCCATCGATGAGGTGCGGTTGGAAATCTACGGAGGCAATTGCGGACAGATTATGGGTCCCATAAGCCTGCCATACATCGCTGTCAGGATTGAGGATGTTCAGACCGGCTCGGCTGAAACCTGGAGCGTATGGGGCGGTCATAACCGTTCCCGGCACGTGTACCAGAAAATCGGTTACAAGGGAATCAAAGGTTCCTATTTCATGGTGGAAGATGATGATAATAGAGAATTTCCCGTCCACAGAATTAAGGGTGCCAGGGAAAATTACATAGTTTACCCTCAGCAGGATCCGGACTGAGGTGTTTTGGTCGTAAAAAAGTCTCTTTTATTGGAGTATTTAGGATCGCCATTGTTAGATAATTGATGAGTATTTATCTTGACCCTTCTCCTGTTGCGATATACCATCAGGTCCAAAAATAAACAGGAAAAAGGAGTGATCCATGAAGAAGAAGATGAGTCTCATCCTGATTTTGGCAGTGACGGCCCTGCTGCTGTCCCTGGAGACGGGGGCTACCTACGGGGGCTGGTCCTCCGGGCTCTTTAACATCCGCTTCAATACCAACCGGACTTTCTATCTGCCGGAGCTGGGAGCAGGGAATTATCAGCTCTGGATAAGGGCCAGCAATCCCGAGGTCTGCGTGATGTTCAACGGCGGAGAAACCAAGGCCCCCACCCCCGGGCGCTTTCTGCCGGGGGGATACCGCAACATATCCCTTTCGGTGATGTCGGGAGGTTCGCAGAACTTCAGCGTCTATTCGGGGAACCGGGTATCCGGCGCCAAGGTAACGGTATGCTACGGCTGCTGCCGCAAGACCGTCTACGGGCAGCGCTATCCCGACGCCTCCGTCGAGGTGGGGGTTTCCCGGTAATGAGAGGGAGCCCGGCCCCTTAACGGGATTTGAGGAATTCTAGGAGGATCGGGTTCATCAGGCCGGGTTTCTCGTAATGGGCCACATGCCCCCCTCCCGGGATTTCCTTATACCGGATACCGGGGATCGCCTTGCGGATATTGGCTATGGAGTCGGCCTTGATGACCCGGTCCGAGGTGCCCCAGGTGAGGAGGAGGGGGATCTTCAGCTGTCCCGCCTTGCGGTAATCTTCTGTAAAATCCGCCAGGGCGTCGCTCCGGATGTTGGAGAGTCTCGCCCGCTTGAATCCCCTGTAGGAAAGCTGTTCGCGGTACTGCTTCAGGAAGCTTTCCGGTATCTTGTCGGGATCACCGAAGACCTTTTTGGGATAGTTGAGATTGATCCGGTCCATGGCCAGGGCCGTCAGGTATTCCCCCACCATGGGCAGTTTGAGGAGCCCCAGAACCGCCTTCATGGGCAGTATGTTGATGAAGGGGGCCAGGAGTCCCAGGCGCTTCACCTTTCCGGGGTGATGGGCGGCAAAGTGAACCGCGATGCTTCCCCCCTGGGATGTGCCGATGAGATTGACCGGCGTCGGGATTTCCAGAGCCTCGAGAAGCTCCATGAGCTGACGGTCATAGAGGGCCCGGTTGTAGGTTTTGTCTGGACGGTCCGAATACCCGAAGCCGTAGAGGTCGTAGGTGAGAACGCGGTAGCCGGCACCGGTAAGGGCCTTTACGTTATGTTCCCAGGAGAAGTAGGGCGCCGCGTTTCCGTGCACCAGCACGACCACCTCACCGTTCTCCGGGCCCGCCAGCTCGTAATGTGTCAGCCCGTCGGAGAGGAGGGCGAAAGGCCTCTTCAGGGATGCTCGGGCCCCGTCGTCCAGGTTCCTCGTTTCCAGATCCCCCATGAAGAAGGGAAGAAAGGATACCACCCCTACGGCAACAAGCGCCAGGATGAGCTTTTTCATCGGTTTACCTCGCTTTCTCTCGCCTTTTTCCGTCTGCATGTCGGACAGGTTAGCATCATCTTAACGAGAAAATCAACGCTTTTTTGCATGGCCCGAACTGTGGGATTTTTCCATCCCTTCCGTATAATTCTTGACAGGTGAACCCCCGGAGGGCGTGATTTTAGCGGATGCCCCGGAACGGCAGGGTCGTTCCGGGAGAGTATGCAGCGGGGGGCGCGGAGATGCTTCAGTCAAAACTGCCCGGGGTGGGCACAACGATCTTTACCGTCATGACGGCGCTGTCCAACGAGCACGGCGCCATCAACCTCTCCCAGGGCTTTCCTGATTTCGACGTGGACGAAGAGCTCATAGGCCTGGTGGACAGGCACATGCGGCAGGGGCACAACCAGTACGCCCCCATGCAGGGCCTGCCTCTGCTCCGGGAAAAGATTGCCCTCAAGGTGCGGGAGACCTACGACGCTTCCTATGATCCCGGGGAGGAGATCACCGTTACCTCCGGCGCCACCGAGGCACTTTTTGCCGCAGTGACCGCCTGCGTGGGACATGGGGACGAGGTGATCCTCTTCGAGCCAGCCTACGACTCCTACGCGCCCGCCGTGGAGCTCTGCGGAGGCGTGCCGGTCTACTGCACCCTGCGCTTTCCCGATTACTCGGTGGACTGGGATCAGGTGCGGGACAGTATCACGGAGCGGACCCGGCTCATAATCCTCAACTCGCCGCACAACCCGACCGGTGCGGTGCTCTC
>CALCJG010000030.1 GCA_937967705.1 uncultured Spirochaetia bacterium | reverse complement strand
CTCTTCATATCAATACGGTTTATCAGATCCACATCACAGGCGCGACGGATCTCCTCAATGGAACTGTCGGTAAGGAGGATGACCTTGAGGATATCGACCACACTGTCCTCATTCAACGATTCTGCCTGTGGAATAGTTTTGATAATATCGCTGATGTGCTCCAGATTATTTAAAACCAGCTTGGCCTTGATCCACTTCATATGAGCCGAGGGTTCGATATAGACGGTCACTTCGCAACAGGACATTCCGGATTGAAGACCTCTTTTGATGGCCCTCCTCTCCTCGGCATCCAGCTCAGTCTTGGGAGCAATCCCCACCGGGGAAACTGTCTCAGCAACGACGGTTTCGGTTCTTCCCGACTTGGCCTTTTCGTGAATTTTCTGTATTTCATTTATGATACCGGAGAGATCCTGGGTCGGGGCTTCCCCGGAAGCCACGGTTTCAATAACGGAGCTTATGACATCAAAGCACTTAAAGAGCACATTAACTACGTCCCGGGAGGCGACCATGCTCTTATCACGGATCCCCTGAAGGAGGTTTTCCATCTTATGGGCGAGATCGCTCAGATCGTTCAGACCCACGAAAGCGGCAGAACTCTTCAGAGAGTGGGCCGCCCGGAAAATATTGTTGATAATATCGCTGCTATCGGGATTCTTTTCAAGATGAAGAAGATTCTGGTTCAATTCCTGAAGCTGTTCGTCCGCTTCTTCCAGAAAGATATCCTGATATTCGCCTAATGTAAAAGCCATGGGGATTCTCCAAGTTTAAGCTGCCACCCGCAATGCTTTGCGGAGCAACCGAATATGCTGACGGAACGGCGGTCCGATACTACTTCTCCCTTTCTTCAAAGAGCATATTGTCGAGATTAAGAATAACCACCAGCCTGTCCGGAAGTCTCCCAATGCCCAAGATGAATTCTTCCGATACCCCTTCGATCAGTTCGCTTGGTGGATCAATGTTCGTCTCATGCAACCTTACCACCTGGTATACATTGTCAACCAGCAGACCAACGAGTTTGTCAGCTGTCTCGATAACGATCACCCGTGTAAGGTCTGTTATTTTAGCCTTGGGAAATCCGAACCTTTCCCGGATATCAACGACGGGGACGACATTACCCCGCAAATTGATCACCCCTTTAATAAAGGGAGGCGTATTGGGCAGGCGGGTAATATCCGGCATACGGAGTATTTCATGAACTGCAAGGATATTGATCCCATATTCGACCTCATCGAGGAGAAAACTGACGAACTGAATAATCTCCCCTTCCATGACATTTTCTTCGTCTCGGCGTCGGGCGTCCTCCTGAAGAGTCATCTCTTCGGCATTGATGCTGGCCCTTTTCAGTTTAATCAATTCCTTGATATCCATAGACTACCCTGCCCCGCTTATAATCATGCTCACTGCGACGATTTAAACTAATACCCCAAAGGAATCTAAATCACTACTTGCGCATTTTCAAGCATTTTTTAACAATAACCTGGTCTATTCTTGCCGGTTAATACCGTATGTCATTACTCTTAAGATATCACTCCAAGTGTAAAAATAACTTGTTTTCCCATCTTATAACGGATTTAAAGGACATGCCTCAACGATCTAATACCTTAATAATTCTAGGATCTTTTGCTGATATCACCGGATTGACAAGGATTTTATAGTATTGTATCAAAAAATATAACAAAAAACATATTAATAATTGGTTAAACAGAATGTTTATAGGTATAGACACGGGATCCATCAGCACAAAAACCGTAATAATAGACAGGGATGGCAAGGCCCTTTTCACCGAATACCTCCTCAATCGGGGAAATCCCATAGAGGCTCTGAAAACCATGCTGGAAAGAGTCAAAGAGGGGGGATGGGGGGATTATTACACCCTTTGCACCACAGGTTCTGGACGCAGGATGACCGGCCGCATTCTCGCTGCGGATGTCATAAAAAACGAAATAACCGCCACGTGGATGGCCATGCGATCCCTTCACACTGATGTGCGAACGATAATAGAAATCGGCGGACAGGACTCAAAACTGATCACCCTGGGGGGGGATGGAACGCTGGACTTTCGCCTCAATTCAGTCTGTGCGGCAGGAACGGGATCCTTCCTGGAACAGCAGGCCCGCCGACTCAACATACCTATTGACCATTTTGCCGAAATGACGGCCCCCTACGCACAGCGAGCCAAGTTCACAGGACGCTGCACGGTGTTTGTAGAGACGGAAATGATAAATCTCCAGCAAAAGGGCTATACGATACCTCAGATCGTCGCCGGGCTCATGGAAGCGGTCTGCGAGAACTATCTCAATGATCTTACCCCTGGCATGGTTCTCAAATCGCCCATATATTTCTGTGGAGGAGTATCACAGATCCTTCCTGTCAGGGAGACCTTCAACCGTATACTGAAGCAGCCCATTCACATCCCCCCTTTCAACAGGGTGATGGCGGCTTACGGAGCCGCCCTGTTGGCCCGGCAGGCATACTACGGACACAGGGATACATACACGGCGATGCGGCCATTACCTCATGTAAAGAATTCCATGCCCGTAAACACCACCACCTGCGGCAACACCGACTGCCTGAGCTGCGGGCGCTGTTACGAGCATTACAAGGATTGAAGACTTCATTCAGTCAGGGAGGGATACGGCTACAAGTCGACATTAACCAATGCGAAGGCCTCACATCCGGGGTGATAAAACAACGATAGGGTTGTTTCCTTCAACGATTCATTTCCAGGCGCGAAAAAACATCACCGATAATGCCGTCATCCAGGAGGGAAATCAGGTTTTCCGCCTTTCTCTCCAGCTCACTGGAGGCATAGGCTTTCTTTTCCTTCAACTGAAAATATTCATCCGCTATATTCAACGCCGCAAGGATGGCTATCTGCGCCGTATTCCCACTGGAAATATTATGGCATACCTCCTCCATCCTTTCATTGACGTAATCCGCCAGATGGAGGATGTACTCAGGGTCGGCATCACCCTGAATGTGATACTGATTTCCAAAAATAGTCACTCTCACTCTTTTCTCTGCCATCGGATCTACCTCCCCTCAACTGCACAAAGGAAAACGGGGTGCCATCCCTATTTCTTGTCCTCCTCAATGATTAGGAACTCCTCATCATCGTCGAAGGAGGTTTTCTTTACTTCTTTTTTGTCGGAAGCAGGGGCCTGGGGGGACTTTTTGGATGTTGCCGTTCCTTCCTCCGTTTCATCGATAATTATGGTTTCATCATCCATATCATCAATAATGATTTCGTCTTCCTCGTCATCAAGAAGGATAATATCCTCGTCGTCTTCCTTCGCTTCTACCTTTTCGATAACAACGTCGTCATCCATATCCACTTCATCGTCAATGATAATGATATCGTCATCATCACCGGCTGACTCTACGGAGGGTTTTTCCTTATCCGTTTCCTTATCCACGGTTTCGATGATAATATCTTCTTCCTCGAATAAATCATCCTCATCCTTGATCTGGGTCTTGGGAGCTTCTGCAGCGGCCGCAATTCCGGTCGAAGCCATGGTGGATTTTGGTGCGATGGGAGCCTGCTCCTCTTTAGTCTCGGTTTTTGATATTACTGCAGCGGCAGTAGCACCAATCTGAAGTATATCCAGTTTCCCGAGGAGATTAAGGATCTTCTTCTCCAGGACTTCTTCTTTCTCTTTCAGGCTCGAGAGCTCACGGGTGGATTCCTCCAACTCCTTTTTTATTCTCTGGATTTCCTGCTCTTTTTCCTCAAGGCTCAATCTGGCCTCTTCCGCTTCCGTCTTGAGGGATTCGTTATCCGATTCAAGTTTGGAGTTTTCAGCCCTCAGGTCACTTATCAGCTGCAGTGCCTTAATGATCCTGCCTTCAAGCTCCTCTAATTGCTGCATTGTGATCATAGATTACCTCCGGAATATACCTGCATTAATTTTCGGCTTATTACTCAAAGTATTGAATAAAATACCGTCGACTGGAGCAATTCCCTCTGTTTCATTTATACCAAAGCAAAGCAATTAAATCAAGTCTTTTTATTAAAATTGAAAACCCGCCCCCAGGCCAATTATACTCCCCACGTAATCCTTGTCCTGTACGGGATTATAAATACCGTAAATTTCTCCGTAATTGTTTTGGGTAAAGAAATAACGGCAACCGCAACCGAGTAGAACCGGATTTACACCAGCCCCCTCAATGGGTAAATGATCATTTTCATCCATTCTCCTATACACCCGGTGGGAAGCATACAGCTCCAGGTACGGGACAAACGGGTAATAATAGTCCGTATTGATCCCGAGGGCAAAGACGGCATGGTCGTTCTTGAGCCGATCCTTACTTAAGAAGGTCTCAGAAGAAGCGGGGTTAAATCCCAACCCCTTCTGGTAAGTCTTTTTACGCATGGGATTCAAATAAAAGCCGTTATAAAAATCTTCGCCGGAAGATTCCCGCATCACGTAGAAGAGGTTCGTATGCAGGTAAACCGGATTCAAATCAAACTTCATGACGGCTCCCAGTTTAAATTCATCATTACCAAAAGCGAGATTTCTCCATTTGGGATTATCATAGGCGCTGCTGCCCGTTGGAATGCGAAAAGTAAATGATAAACCTACATGCCCCCTATCCCCCCAGAAATCGCCAACATAGAACCATAATCTCAGAAAGGAATCCCCCAGATCGTGGTCGCCGGACTGAAGACCTTCATGCAGATACTGGAAGGTATACCAGAGGGAAAAACTGGGTAAAATACCCAAACCCAATCCGAGGTTTTCCCTTCGACAGGTCCGATCCAGTTCAATGATCTGACCGGAAAGCAATAGTTCCACGTCGCCTTCTGGAAGAGTGCTTACAGTCTCGGTCAGAGGAAGGGAGGGATATAGGCTGGCGGGGAAGAGAACGAAAAAAATGAGCGCCATAAAGCAGGCGCTCATTTTTCTCATGCAGTTACCCAATGGAAACAATCTCACTCTATTGTAGAGAAAACTCGGAAAGGTGTCAGGCAGCTTTTTCCTTGACCATTTCGACAATTTTCTTGAAGGCACCCATGTCGGTAACAGCGATCTCCGAAAGCATTTTCCTATTGATGGTAATACTTGATGCGTTGAGACCTGCTATCAACCTGCTGTAGGAGATTCCGCACATCCTGGCGGCGGCATTGATCCGCATGATCCACAGGGTCCTGAAATCCCCTTTCTTCTTTCTCCGGTGTGCAAAGGAGTTCTCCAGGGCCCTCCTGCGGGCATCCTTTGCGGTTCTGAAAAGATTCTTACGGGCACCCCGGAAGCCCTTGACATCCTTGAGAATTTTTTCTCTTCTTTTATGATGTACTTTTCCTGTTGTTGCTCTTGGCATATCCTAACCTCTTACTGCGTATTATTAATAAATTACCTTTGATTACCCCGCGTAGGGCAACATCCTTTTAATCTTGTTTACCTCGGACTCCGATGCGACTACGGTCTTCCTGAGCTTTCTTTTCCTCTTGGATGACTTGCACTCCAACAAGTGACTCTTAAAACCATTGGCTTTAAGCACTTTTCCGTTTTTGGTTATCTTAAACCTTTTCTTGGCACCGCTATTGGTTTTTAATTTCGGCATTTTACCCTCTCAATTACCTTTATCGCTTTTCGGCTTCGGCTTACTACTGCCCACCGGCAGTGGAGCTAAAACCATTGTAATATTCTTTCCCTCCATGGAGGGTCTCTTTTCAATCTGAGCCATGCTGCCCAAGTCCTCTTGAATGCTGTTCATAACCTTGAAACCCAATTCTGTATGAACAATCTCGCGGCCCCGGAACATCATGGTAAATTTTACCTTATCACCACCCTCCAGAAATTCCTTGGCATGGTTAACCTTGTGCTGATAATCATGATTGTCGATGGAAGGCCTTAACTTGATCTCCTTTACATGGACAATCTTCTGCTTCTTCTTTGCCTCTTTGGCCTTCTTTATCTGCTCAAACCTGAATTTGCTGTAGTCCACAAGTTTTACAACCGGGGGTTCCTGATTGGGAGATATTTCAACCAGATCTAGAGTCCGCTCTCTGGCCATATCCAAGGCTTCCTTCAGGGATATCACTTTAGGTCCCCCTTCCTCACCAACGAGCCGAACGCTATCAGATGTTATCTGCTCGTTGATTCTGAACCTTTTAGAATCAAATTTATCTATCACTCACCTCCTCTAATCAACCCTGCGAAAAAATAGCAAAAACCTGTCAGCCGACAACGATGATGCTGGTATAGATTACAATCAAGCAAAAAATACTTCAATCCTTTTTCCATTGGAAAAATATTTTGGCAGAAATACATGTTATACATATTTAAATCAACAATAATTCACTTTGTTTCCAATTTTTTTTACCAGGAAGCCCTTTCCATCCCGTTATTGGCTCCCAAACCCTAAAATGTATTGACGCTGCCCTTGACAACCGGTATGAAATACCTCATGGGAGATTTCACAATAATATCCGACCGGGATTATGAAAAAGCTATAGCCGTTCCGGAATCCGGCATCTGGGATGCCAGAATTCAGGAAACGGAAAAACTGTCCTCCCTCCGCATAATGCAGGATGACACACGGGTTCGAAGTCTTCTCATTCCGGCCTTCTGTATTAAGGAACGCCTGAAGCAGATGGCTCAGGAAATTGCCGGGGATTACGGCCCCCTGAAATCCCTTGATCTGCTCGTTATATTGACCGGATCCTTCATTCTTGCCGCCGATCTTGGCAGAGAGCTCTATTGCCACAAGCTAGGTCCGGTCGTTTTCCACCTCGCTAAAGTCAGCACCTACAGGAAAGAAATCAAGGGATCCATGGAGCTGCATCGCCCTGTCCAGATCGACCTGGAACCGGGGGAACTCAAGGGCAGGGATATCATCATAATTGAGGACATCATTGATCAGGGTTTCACCCTTACCCGCCTTAAGGACTTCCTCCTGAACGAGAAGCAGGTCAACTCCCTGAAACTGCTCTGCCTGTTATCCAAACAGCTGAGAAACCCCTCGGAGGATGTCCGCCGTCTCAGGGCCGATCTCACGATCGATTATACCGGATTTGAGGTGCCGGACGTCTGGGTAGCCGGTTACGGCATTGATGCCGGGGACGAATTTCGGAATCTTCCATGCATCATCAGCGTTAAGGAGGAATGCTTCCGGTAATCAGTCCCCTTCGAAATCGCAGAGGGCAAAGACTTTGTAGCCCTTATCTTCCAGCTTTTTCCTTCCCCCCACATCAGGAAGATCCACGATGAAGGCGAATTCAACGATCTGACCGCCCAGTTTTTCTATGAGGGCTGCCGATGCCAGGGCTGTTCCGCCCGTTGCAAGCAAATCATCAACAACCAGGATCCTGTCGCCCTGATTGATGGCGTCCACATGTACCTCGATCTTGTCCGAACCGTATTCCAGATCGTATTCATGGAATTCCGTTTTCGAGGGAAGTTTCCCCGCCTTTCTTATCGGGACGAATCCCTTGCCCAGCTGATGAGCAATTGCACCGCCCAGGATAAAACCGCGGGCCTCCAGTCCCACAACCACGTTGATATCAACCCCTGAATATCTCTGAACGAGCTCATCCACAACAGACTTAAAACCGTGAGCGTCCTTCAGCAGCGTTGTGATGTCCCGGAACATAATCCCATTTTTAGGGAAATGAGGAACGGTTCGTATTTTTGATTTTATCGTCATGGCAAGACTCCTCGTTTAACGGTTCTGACATCCTTGTTAACAGCCGCCTGGACCGCGGTTCCATCTTCAGATATTTGATTTTTTATCGTTTAAGGATCCTGGTCTCAAACTGAAAAGCAGATTGACTTTTTAGAAATTATATGTCAACCAATTATTCGTAACGCTGTTTTGATGCAGAATGCCGGGAAACCATTGATTATTAAACGAGGAGGATCCGATTGCACTGTACAGTCATCATGGGGGGTGATGTCATCGATGTGGTAAACCAGGACATCCTCCGGGGGGATTTGCGGATAGAGGACGGCATCATCACTGCACTGGGCAGGGATCTCGATTGTGGTTCGGCCGATATGGTCATTGACGCTCAGGGCTGTTACATTTCACCGGGTTTTATAGACAGCCACATCCACATCGAAAGCACCATGCTGCCGCCCTTGGAATTTGCCCGAACAGCCGTTGCTCACGGAACGACCACCGTACTGGTAGATCCTCATGAGATCACCAATGTTTTCGGCAGAAAGGCTATCGATTTCTTCCTCCATCAGTCAGACATCCTTCCGATGGACATGTTTATCGGGATTCCCTCCTGTGTCCCTGCCACTTCCCTGGAAAACTCCGGCGCCGCTATCAGCCTCGATGATATACTCAGCTATCTGCCCGACAGGCGCGTTTACGGGCTGGCGGAGATGATGGACTATTTCGATATAATCCACGGCAGAGGAAGCGCCCGTCAGAAGGTCCAGGCCGTATTTGATTACGGCAAGATCGTTGACGGTCACTGCCCCGGTCTGCGGGGCGAGGAACTCCACGCCTATATCTCCAACGGGCTCAGGGACGGCCGCGTCAGAATCATGTCCGATCACGAAAGCACCACATACGAAGAGGCCGCGGAGAAAATCAGGGCGGGCCTCCATCTGGCGGTACGGTACGGCAGCGCAGAAAGGGACCTGGACCATATTCTCCCGGGACTCATAAAAAACGGAGACGATCTTACTCAATGCATGCTCTGTTCCGACGACCTCGACCCGGCAGACCTCTTCCGATACGGGCATGTCGACCGGATCATCCGGAGGGCCGCAGCGATCTTTGAAAAGAATTCATCCCTTTCCCGCCGGGAGGCAATACTCAGGGCTCTTCCGATGGCGACATGCAATCCGGCAGGATATCTCAAATCCCATTATGACCGCTACAATTTACCCCCCGCCGGCACAGTCTCGCTGGGAGCCCAGGGCAGCCTTGTACTTCTCAGCGATCTGGAGAAGCTTGAAGTCCAATCCGTGGTCTATAAAGGGCGTTTGATTCTCGACAGGGGTTGCTATCTGCCCAGGCCGATATCCTATGATTACAGCCAGCTTACAGAAAGCGTCAATCCGGGGAGGATTTTTGCTCCCGGAGATTTTTGCATTCCCTGTCCGGATAAAGCCGGAACACACAGGGTTCATGTTATTGAAATCGACCACGAATCTCTTCCCACCCGGGACCGAATCGAACCCATGGAACCCCGCCAACTTGATCATCGGGCACAACTGACCGCAAACCCCGAAAGGGACATCGCGGAGATCGCCGTCATAGAGCGCCATCACGCCAGGGGATCCTTTTCTCTGGGTTTTGCCTCGGGCCTGGGACTCAGGAGAGGTGCCATTGCATCCACCATCACCCATGACAGTCATAACCTGATAGTGGCCGGGATGGACACGGAAAGCATGAGCCACGCGGTAAACTTCCTTTCCCGGCACGGCGGCGGGATGGTTGTCATCGAGGACGACAAAACGGTTTTTTTCCCTCTCCAGATAGGGGGATTGATGTCCGTCAAACCCATACGGGAGGTCGTAAAGGATTATGAGAAGGTGCGGCGCTCTGCACGGAAATTGGGCGCCCCGACGGAGGATATCTTCATGGTCCTCAGCTTCCTGGCCCTGCCGGTCATTCCGGAGATACGTATTACCGACAGGGGGCTTGTGGATGTTGCCCGAATGTCCTTAATATCTCTCTTCGATTGAGGGATATCCTTAGTTCGGTAAAGCCTCAGTAACCATCCTACAGCCATCGCCTCTATTTAATCTCGAAGCCGATCAGCACTATATCATCATCCAGGGGTTCCTCGTCCCTGAAGCGGTTGACTTCTTCGATAATGGCATCAAGGGTCTCACCCAGGGACGTCCTGCTTGCCTCTTCTACCAGTCTGGAAAGTTCATCATATCCCAGGAGATCCCCTTTCCGGTTCTTTGTTTCGGGGATACCGTCCGTATAGAGGAAAATCCTGTCCCCTCTCCGGAGCACCACCTCCCGCTGATCGTTCTTGATATCCTCCAGCATTCCTATGAGAGTACCCCGGCTGTTGACAACATCCACATGAGAACTCTCGGCCCTGTAAAGCAGAGGACCCGGGTGCCCCGCGGAGGAGAAGACGAACTTCATAACGCCTTCGTCGTCTCTTATGAAATAGCCATAGGTGGCCGTCAGGAAGCTGTAGGGCATGTTCCCCAGGAGCTCGTGATTCATCTGACTGATGTACTCCGCTGGCATGTGCGCGAAGATGCGGCAGATACGGTCGGTTGTGGCTTTGATCAGCGACAGGAACAGGGCCGCCGTTACCCCGTGACTGGACACATCACCGATAAAAACCCCCAGCCCTCCCTCCCTCAGAGGAGTCAGAGAGAAGAAATCACCGCCTACCGCCTCCAGGGGATAATAGCGGTAATCTATTATGAGGTCCTCGCTTTTTGGGATTTTTCCGCCGACAAGGGCCTTCTGAATCAGCTGGGCAGTCTGCAGATCTTTCTCAATCAGGGCGTTGCGGGCTCTCAGGCTCTCCTCGCTCCTCCTCAGTGCCTCCTCAGCCTCCCGGCGCTCGGTTACATCCCGGACGATACCGCGGAAACCGATGGCCTTACGATCGAGGTCCCTGATCAGGGATACGGAACCTTCCAAGTACCGCACCCCCTGGTCCTTTCTTATGAACTCCAGATCGATTATGCTGGCACTGGTCCCGGTTTTATACATACGGATGAATTCCCGGAAGACCTTCCGTTTGTTAATTCCGTCCATGAAGCTCCGGTAATTCATACCCATTAATTCCTGGCTGCTGAAACCCAGAATACGGGTCAGGGCTTCATTGAAAAAGACAATATTCCCGGTGAGGTCCACCTCGAAGTAGCCGTCTTCTATGCTCTGCAGGATGGTCCTGTATTTCTCCTCGCTGATTTTCAGCGCATCCTCGGCGCTTTTTCTTTCCGTAACATCACGGACAATACCGCAGATTCCGGATTTATGTCCCTCGCGATTCCTGGTGAGGGAGAGGGAGGCCTCAACATAGACCTCCCGTCCGTCAGGTGTACGGAACTTCCAGTTTACCACTCGTGAAGGCCGTTCATTTCTGTCAATATCCTGAAACAGTTTGCGCATCCCAGGAACTTCCGTCTCATGCACAAAGTTTTCATAGGTTTTACCCAGCATATCCGTCCCTGAATAACCCGTGATGCCTTCAAGGGAATGATTGACGAAAGTGAAAGAGCCTCCCCGGTCAATTTCGAAGTAACCGTCCTCGATGTTATCCAGAATCGTCCGGTATTTGGTCTCGCTCTCCCGGGCATATTTTTCCGCCTTGGCCCTGTCCGAGATGTCCCTTGAAATGCCCAGGATCCCATCCGGTAAGCCTTCCGGCGTTCTCAGAAAGGTGATGGTGACCTCGATCGGAACATAGCCGTCATCCTTTCGTATATGCTCCAGCAATATCACCCTCTTCCGATTATGGTCCGCTCCCCCCTTCTTTTCGTTTTCCAACTCCTCCAGGTAGACCTTAAAGGCCTGTTTGAGCGAATTTGGGTGAAGGTTTTCTTTCAAGGTGCGTTTCATCATCTCATCGGGGGTAAATCCCAGGACCCTCTCCACCGAAGGGCTTATATAGGTGAGATTGAACTCCATGTCCATGGTCCATATGTAATCGCTCATGTTCTCGGACAACAGTTTATAGAGCTGCTCCGTTTCCCTGAGCTGATGAGCTGCATCCCCTTTTTGGTATATACTGCGGATAAGTATGCATATCTTACCCTCCTGTTCGGGAATGACGATCGCTTCCAGAAGGCCAGGGTCCGTTCGAGACCAGGATTCCAGTTCCAGGGACAGGATGCATTGCTCTCGCCGGACTTTCAACACCGCTTCATCAAGTTTGCCCCGACCGGCTTCCCCGGGTATAATCTCCTGCAGCAGTTTTCCTTCGAGACCACGGGCAAGCATCGTGGAATCCTGCCCGTTTTCCATACGAGAGCTGAGCACCCTGTTTTCACAATCAAGCCGGAGATACAATAACCGCATGCATCAGTCCCCTTCCAGCCATAGATAGAGCGTTGGCAACAGAAGAAGAGTCAGGAGGGTCGATGATATCAGTCCCCCTATAACGACCGTTGCCAGCGGTCGCTGAACTTCGGCTCCCAGACCGGTGTTAAAAGCCATGGGGATGAAACCGAGACTGGCCACCAGAGCCGTCATGATGACGGGTCGCAACCGGATGAGAGTCCCCTTCTCCACGGCTTCACGGACGTTCATCCCCTCCTCCCGCAGATGATTGAAGAAGCTGACCAGGACCATCCCGTTGAGTATGGCTATCCCCGTCAGGGCGATGAAGCCCACCGCGGCGGATACGCTCATGGGGATGCCCCGGATGAAAAGGAGGATTACGCCTCCTGTTACGGCAAAGGGTATGCTGTTGAAAACCAGCAGGGTCTGTTTGATGCTCCCGAAGGACTTCCTCAATAGAAGGAAAATCACCGCAAGGACAATGGGGATGATGAGGAGCATTCTTTTCCGCGCCGTTTCGAGGTTTTTGAACTGACCGCCCCAGGAGACCTCGTATCCCTCCGGCAGTTTCATTTTAGCAGTCAATGTTTTTTCGGCCTCATCGACGAAACTCTCCGTGTCCCGATCCCTGAGGTTGATGGAGACGGCGGCATATCGGCGTCCCCGACTTCGGGCGATCGTGGTGACCTGATCCTGTTCCCTGACCCTGCCGATCCGGGACAGGCGGATGACCCCACCTTCCGGAAGTCCCACCGGCATCCCGGAGATATCCTCAACGTTCTTCCGGTACTGATCGCTTAACCGCACCATGATCGGGAAGCGTTTGTCCTCCCGGTAAAGGTATCCCACTTTCTTTCCGTTCATGGCTATTTCAAAGGCGTGATTGACATCCTGCAGTCGTATGCCATAGCGCGATATCTGGTCGTAATCGAGCTTGATGTCCAGTACCGGGCTTTTTCTCAGGGCCGTGAGGGGATCGAGTTCCACCGTTTCCGCACCCTTGATTCTGGATACGATATCCCTGCCCTCATTGACCAGCAAAACGAGCTTGTCCAAATCGGGACCGAAAATACGCATGTTGATATCTGCACGGCTGCCCTCAAGTATTTCGTTAAACCTCATTTCGATGGGCTGGGTCATGGAGATTTCCTGGCCCGGAACTGACTTTTTCAAAGCCCGGCTGATATCGTTAAAAAGCTGGTCTTTATTCCGCCGTCTGCCACCGATACGGGGCCAGGTATCTTGATCCTTGTTCAATATGACGAAGGTGTCGGCAAAATTTACTCCCATCGGATCCGTGGCGGATTCCGGTGTTCCCATCCGGGAAAAAACGGCTTTCACCTCTTTAAAGCCCGCAATGACCCTGTCGGACTGTTTCTGTATATCCACTGACCGGTCGATCCCTGTACTCGTATCCCGCACCAGACCGATGACCATATCCCCCTCATCCAGTTTGGGAACGAAATCTGATCCCAGATGGAAGAAAAGGATGAAAGAGGCCGACGCAACAGCCAGAGTCGGCAGTATGGTCGTCAATCGATGCTCCAGGGAAAAGCGGAGCACCGGCCGATACAGACGGCTTATTTGATGGAAAAAGATGCTTTCCTTGCTCTCTCTGGGGATACGAAGAAAATAATAGGAGAGGACGGGCATCAGGAAGAGGGCGATGAGCAGACTGGCCCCCAGGGCCAGGAGGACTGTAGCCGCCATGGGCCGGAACATCTTTCCCTCTATCCCGGAAAGGGACAATATGGGAATATAAACGATCATAATGATCAGCACTCCCA
>CALCJG010000029.1 GCA_937967705.1 uncultured Spirochaetia bacterium | reverse complement strand
CTCATGGATTAGGCCTCTGTATTTTTTGGGTTTGGATTCCGCGTTTTAAAGAAGTGTTTTATGCAATAATGGGGGTGATGGGTATGAATATCAAATCATTTTTCCCGGGGACCGTACCTTTTGACGGTTCGCGAACCTGTGGTTATCATCTGCATAAGGGGATGGGCCAGTTAGATTATCCCGGGAGGCGAAGCTTGTCGATTTCACCGATTATGTATTCCCACACCGGCGGCCAGGCGCGGGTGAAGAAATGGTCCCGGGCCTGACTGATTTCCCGAAGGGAGATGCCGTATTCCCGGGCCTTGGCACGGGTCTCCTCCAGGGGATACCAGTGATCCTCCACCGCCAGGAGTATGTCCGTGCGGGATGCCTCCTTTTGGAGCAGGTTGAAGGCGTTGTGCCCCGGGATAAAGAGGTTTTCCAGAAAGGAGCCGATCTGCAGTTCCCCGGACTTCCCGTCCATATAGCGCCGCAGGTTCATTTCTCTCCAGTAATCCCCATCCATCCAGCGGCTGTCGTTCAGGTGTTCACTGATGACGTCTGTCTTGCCTGCCCGTAGAGCCAGGATGTCGTTGAACTCCCGGATATTACCCTCCGCGTAGAGATACTCCAGGGAGCGGCGGGAGTCAAGCACCGGCGCCACCAGGAAGAAGCGGAGGAAGCTCTCTTTATCCGCGGCGTACTGCAGCAGGGCGTTGGCCCCGGCGCTGTGCCCTATACCCACGAAGGGGAGTCCGGTGAGGCCGTTTTTCGCCAACAGATGATCGACGTCCCGGAGGGCCAGGGATATCTCCATCTGGCCGCCGGAGGCGCCGTGGCCCCGGGGATTGAAGAGGACCACGGAGATTCCCCGTCTCAGAAATTCTTCTCGGGGGAAGCGGTACATCTGGAAACTGCCTCCCATGCAGGGCCAGAAGAGAACACCGGCCCGGGGTTTATTGGCAGCAAGCACATCCGCTTCGATTTTCGTTCCGTCAAAGGATAAAAAAAGGTTTCCCGTCATAAAGAAATCCGCCTGTGTCTGATCTCATCCCAATCCGTTCCCGGCAGGGCATGATTGATGATTGACCCCCATACCCGGGTATCGTTTATGAGTCCCTGAAAGAAGGGCTATAGCAGGGGGAAGGGGAGTAAAGCACTTTTTTCCGTGGCACAGGAGGAGGCCGGTGTTCAACCGTGAGAAAACAGTTGACTGGACGTCTTCAGTTAGGGTAGAATACGGTATTCCCGGACTGATGATTAAGAGAGACAGCAGGGATCGGGGTTAAACAGGGCATTATTCAAAAAAACGGCGATAGGAATCAGGATAATCCTGACTTTGATCCATGGAACAGAAAGCGATTTTTATCATCCTAGACATCAGCGGTTATACCCGCTTCATGCTGTCCAAGGAGAAGCGGGCGCTGGCCCATGCCCAGATCATCATCTCCGAGCTGCTGGAGGAGGTGCTGAAGCATGTGGAGCTGCCGATGTTCGTCGCCAAGCTGGAGGGGGACGCCATATTCCTTTACGCAACGGAGGAGGGATTGGACCATTTTTCCCTCGCCATGAGGGCCTTCGTGGGGGAAAGGCTCCTGCTCTTCTTTGACGTCTTTTATGCCCGCCTTGTTGATATCCGGGGACACATGGCCTCCTGCAACTGCGGCGGCTGCCGCAATGCCGACAAGCTCCGCATCAAGGCCGTCATCCACAGCGGGATGGCGCTCTTCTACCGCATAGGCCGCTTCGAGGAGGTGGCGGGACAGGATGTCATCCTGGTCCACCGTCTTTTGAAGAACTCTGTGCCCTCTAGGGAATACATCCTGATGACTAAGGAAGCCTACCGGGAGATCACCTTTCCCTGCAGGCTTCCCTTTACCGAGCATCGCGAAAATTACGAGGACGTGGGGGATGTTAAGGCCTTCGTCTTCATTCCCCCCTCCCGGGACGAGGAGCTGGACCGCTGCCTGGCCCGGTTTCATGAGGAGGAATCCGCATTAATGCGAGGCCTTAAGAAATTGAAGCATGTCGGTGTCGTCTTCTCCAAGTATCTCCTTCCTGTTTCTCTCAAGGTCCGCCGGTTGCGGCCTCTGAGAAATCTCAAAGAAGAATAGGCGATCTTATCCCCCGAATGTGGGTTCTGGTCAAAATCTCTAGCGTTTAAGGGCATTTTGTACTCGTACCGGGCTGGAAAGCTGTTCATCGATCAACATTACAAAAACAGGAACGCATTTCGTGCAACCCCTGCTTCGGGAGATCCTATTCTCTGGATCTGCTGCGCTCAACGGTAAGATTGCTGCCGCTTGCTTGACTCGGACAAAATGGGGAATAAACAAAGGCCTTGCGATGCAAAAGGAAGAGATCGGTCACGCCTCAGATATCGGGAAACACAGGTTTCTTCTTCTGAAGGAATGCCGACACGCCATGAAAACACTCTCCTGAGATGATGAGAGCAACCGCGCGGTCCGATTCCTCGGCCAGGGACTCGTTGTAGGTCCGGTTCCTGCTCTCCCGCAGGAGCGCCAGGGAGTGGCGGATCGCCTGCGGGCCGTTGCCGGCGATGGCCCGGGCCATCGCAACAGCTTCCCCGAGCGCAAGGCCGCGTTCGCATATCCTGCTTACCAGTCCCATAGACAGGGCCTCCTCGGCTCCTACACGGCGTCCTGTGAGCACCAGGTCGGCGGCCCTGGAGGCTCCCACGAGACGCGGAAGCGCGGCGCCGCCGCCGTGATCCGGCATGAGGCCCAGGCTCACCTCGGAATAGCAGATAAAGGCACCCCGGACCATGACCCTGAGGTCACACCGTACAGCCAGCTCCGCACCTCCGCCGAAGGCGTTTCCGTTCAGGGCGGCGATGGTCGGCACAGGGAGCGAGCAGAAAGCGTCGATGACCTCCCGTATCCTGCTGATGGCCTCTCTCGCCGGGACCTCGTCCTTTGCAGTGACTGCGTCGATGAGTCGTTTCATCATGGGATTGTCCGGCTGGACATCGAAACCCGCGCTAAAAGACCTGTCGCCGCTTCCGGTGATGACGATTGCCCGAGGGGTGGCTTTGCGAAGTTCCCTGGTAACCTCCTCCAGAAGGGTCAGCATCCTGTCGTTAAAGGAGTGGTGCCTGTCGGGGCGGTCGAGGGTGACTACCGCGATGTTATCAATTCGATCAAGGGTGATGTTTCCGTCGTTCATATACTCTCCTCCCGTTATGGATTGCCGTGTACCCGAAACGCATGTGTCCCTCCGGGGCTCATGCGTCTATGGTCAGGACCGGTCTTTCAGAGTGACAACGTTCCTTCCGCGGTGTCGTCCGGCCTTCATGAGGGATAATACATCTTCCAGGCCATCCAGACCGATCTCATCTGCAAGTTCGTCAAGCCAGGGGAACTTCCAATCCCCGGCAAGATGTCCCCAGACCTCCCTCCTTAGGGGCATGGGACAGTTCTGTGAGTCAATACCGAAGAGGGATACCCCGCGCAGGATGAAGGGATATACTGTCAAAGCGAGGTCGGGTGATAGGACGTTGCCGCAACAGGTAACACCCCCCCCCGCTATGGTTGACTTGATGGCGTAGGTCAGCACCGGTCCCCCCACCGTGTCGATGCACCCCGCGAAGCGTTCCTTAAGCAGAGGCCGGTCGGTCACATCGGCGGCCTCATCTGAAGTCACAATCGATTTGGCGCCGCACTTAATCAGCAGGTCCGGTGCGTCCGCCGGTCCCTGAAGGGCGGCGATAGAATAGCCGAGGTGTGACAGGATGGAGACCGCTATACTCCCAACGCCGCCAGCAGCGCCTGTAACCAGAATTGGGCCGCGGTCGGGACTGCGCAGCCATCCCAGCAGGCGGTGTACAGAGAGACCAGCGGTAAGACCTGCGGTCCCGAAAATCATACTCTCACGAAGCGTCAATCCCGCTGGTTTTGGTACAGCCCACGCAGCGGGAACCCGTATGTACTGACCAAATCCACCGGAGGTGTTCATACCGAGGTCGTAGCTCGTGACTATAACCTCGTCACCCAGTTTGAACGGGCCGTCTCCGCAGGAGACGACGATTCCCGCCGCGTCAATGCCGGGCGTGTGAGGATAGTTTTTCGTCACGCCCCGGTTGCCTGTTGCTGAGAGCATGTCCTTGTAGTTAAGCGACGAGTAGTGGACTTCCACGAGCAGGTCGCCTGCGGGCAGGTCATCAATGGTCCGCATCTCGATCTTCCGCATAAAGGATTTATCCTCATTTTCCCGTACGACAAGGGCCTTGAACTGTTTTTGTATCATGATTCCTCCTTATAGGTCATAATGGATGATGCGATGTCAATGTACCGGTGCGTATTAACGGCTATGTTATACGGAAACGTCATCTCCGCGTTGAATATCCTGCAGCGTCAGGATGAGGGATGCGATGGTCGTGTTCAGGTTATTACGGGAATGGTCGAGATTGTAGATCACGCAGGCCCCCAGCAGTCCCGTGAAGATGATTTCCGTCACCCGGGCCGTGTCCGCCTCGGGCTTTGTGAATGCCGCTTCCTTTCCCTCATCAAGGAGACGCTGTATCATGCGTTGAAGCCTCGTGAAGCCCTCGTTCACCTCTGCTGCAAGCTCCGGGTTCTGGCCGGCCAGCTCCACGGCAAAGGTGACGAAGATGCATCCCCCGGGAAATGTATGGGAGTCGGTAAGGTAAAGGTCGCGGTAGTTTTCCAGGAGCTTTTGCAGCCGTTTCAGGGGGTTCCCGATCTCATCCAGCCCCGCCAGGTTTCTTTCGCGCCAGATCTTCCTGGCTCTCGAGAGGGCGGCGGTAAAGAGCTCCTCCTTCGTCTTAAAATGGTTGTAGAAACCGCCCTTCGATGTCCCGGCAGCGGAGATGATCTCCGTGGTGGAGGTGCTTGCATACCCTTTGAGGGAAAAAAGCTTCAGGGCTTCGTCGATGATTCGATCTTTCAGTGTCATAGGTTTGTGTTGTGTTTAACAGGGAAAACAGACCGACCGGTCTCCCTGTTTTTGACATTGCCATTTCACCTGCTTTGTGTCAAGGAAAAAATGATTTATTATCAGGCCCCTGAGGAAACTGAGGCATGCCCGGGCCCTCTTCTCCATGCATCACCTTCATGTTTCTATAAGGATCCGCCTTGGAGGGGGGATGCCTTTCCCATAGTTGATTCATATCTGAACATAATATTTGGTCGTTTTGTCTATATTTATGGGGGGAGAGATGCGGCGGGGTTAATAAGATGTTCAAAGCATTAAAATTTTGGTTTGGGAATTATCCGGAACTAAAAAAATTTTGTTAGATTTTAAGGCCCACTGAAGAGGGGTTTTTTGCCTGGGGGGTGTTAACTTCCCGGGTAGTGTATTTTTCATAGAGGCATTCTGTCGAGGAACATTTTGCATTGAAGGGATGGTAATTTCCTAGATATTCAAGGAGGTGGAGTACATCCCATTGCAACCCGACCCTAAAACCATCCGCCGAAGGCGGATACATGTCGCCTAACTGCAACGCGAAGGGCAGCACTACTGCAGCACTCAGGCGGGATGCCGTCGGGGTATCGCACTGAACCAAATCCTGCGAAGCAGGTTTGGTGAGTTTAGGCGTCAGGCACTCAGGCGACTGAGGAGA
The DNA here is from genome assembly GCA_937967705.1 of uncultured Spirochaetia bacterium. Classification (GTDB taxonomy): domain Bacteria; phylum Spirochaetota; class UBA4802; order UBA4802; family JAGODF01; genus CALCJG01. The sequence goes on along the minus strand of CALCJG010000029.1, from coordinate 7,487 downwards.
GCGTGGGGATGTGAAGGAGAGAATTTCGCCTAAAAACTCCTCCTTCGAAAGAGGTTCCTCCTCAGGAACAAGCCCCCCGCCCAGGGGACCAGTAAAGTAAACTCCCTGAAGTACTTATTGATCAAAGGATTAATCCCCCCAAAAGCAATTGTGCTGAAAATAGAAATCATCCCCCAATGTAATTAAAAAAAGGTTGTACGAAAACCGAAATCCTGTTTCTACTGTTGACAGATGAAATCACCACCAGTCGAAGATAAGGCATGTATTGATAAAATGAAACCCATAAGAACACTGCCGATCCTACTGATAATCCTCCTGGCGGCCTGCGCCACTGTGCCGCCCCCGCCTGTTCCCGAAAGCGAGCAGAGCTCTCTGATCGGCATGGCACTGGTCATCAGCAGCGAGGCGTATCAGCCGGACAGTCCCTCGGAGGTTCTCTTTATCCGGCTGGAGGAGGGCGATAAATCGTATTTAAGCGTTAATGAGGTCATCAGATCCCATTATGCCAGAGAGGGGCAGTATTACCTGCTGAACGCGAAGCCCGGGCGTTACATCGCCGTGGCAGCCTGCAGCAGAAGAGGGAAAGGAAAGGGGGACGGCGGGGCATCCGCCGTAAAGCAGATGTATTATCTCCCTTTAAAAGTGATGCAGCTTTCCGATGTATCCCTGAAGGAGGGGGAAGCCGCTTTCATGGGCAAATACATGGTTCATCTGCCCTCCGGGTTTAAATTTTCCACCGGTCTGGCCAATCCGGATGAGGCCCAGTCTTTTTACTGCAAACGGTTCCAGCCGGATCAGCTCGTTCCCGGCACGGACGGCTATATCAAGGGGGTAATAAAGGGTATCGTCCGCCGAGAAGGAGACGCCGCCCATGCCGTTAAGCTTCAGGAATCTCATAAAGATGCCAAAAGCGAAATGGAATTCTGGCAAAAGGCCAAGGATCATTTCCGGGGGGATTCCCGGCAGAGAAAGGAATACGGGGATATCGTAGAGAAGAACCAGGTCTGGCTGAAGATCATCGACCGGCATCTGGATAAACTGAAAGGTCGATAACAGAGGATTTCACACGGCTTCCTGTCTCAAGCGGGATCTGATCAATCGGGGCGGCGGATTCGGCTTGAGGATCCCTCTAGCGGTTCATTAGGCCTGTACGGCGCCGTATGAATGCCGCGCCAACCCCTGGCCTCATAAGGATTCCCTGAAGGAGCAGCTTTCCCGCCGGATGAAAAAGTAATGGCATAAACATCCCCCCTCCCTTAGGATTGAACCCGGTCAGGACCATGAAAAGGCAAAAGGACAGGAAAGCCGGGACTGCCCCGGAGTGTTTGGAAGACCGTTCCTGCCGTAGGGGGAGGGATATATAAACAATGGAAGCCCTTATCGGCATCGGAATTGGAATCACCTATTTCGGATTCGGGCTATGTCTTCTGCAGGCCCTGGAGCGGATACTGGAATCGCGCCGATGGGCGGTGCCGAGGGTTTTCTTCTATATTTTCAACAGCATCATCATACTGGGGACAGGGCTCATTGCCGACGGGGTACCTCTTCGGGAGCCGGCCGCGCTGATCCTCTTCCCATCGTCCCTGGTGATCATCGGACCGCTTAACCTCTTTTATTATCACTCGCTGCTCTATCCGGCCCGGCCCATCCCGTACCGTACCTGGCTTCATATGGTTCCCTTCCTGTTCAGCCTGGCCGCGGAGATATGGTTTCAGGGGCAGACCCTGTCCTTCCGGCGGGAGTTCCTGGCGGCCTTTTTTCGTGATCCCGCGGGGCACGGCATGTTCTGGCCTCTCACGCTCATGGCCCTCCATGTGCTCGTCTATATGATCTATATCGCCAAGGTGTTTCTTATGGATCTGGGCTTCCGAAGTTCCCGCAGGGAATTCCGTTTCATCGGGTCCATCGGCGTATCGGTGCTCTTCGTCATCGCCCTGCTGTATACAGGGGTCGTTCGATCATCACCCCTCCTCTTTATTGCCGGGGGTGTCCTAAATGTGATGATCCATGTCTACATCTATCTGGGGACACGGCTGTTCCCCCAGTTCTTTTCCTCGCTTAAAATCACCCTGGAAAAAAAGGGCTACGAGCGGTCCATGCTCTCCGGGCTCAACAAGGAGCTGATCGGACGGAAACTGATGAAGCTGATGGAGGAGGACAGGCTCTTCCTAGACTGTGACATCAGCCTGGCCTCGGTGGCCCGAGAGCTGTCTCTCACGCCTCATCAGCTGTCGGAGCTTCTGAACGGGCACCTGAAGACGGGCTTTAACGATTTCATCAACCGCTACCGGGTGGAAGAGGCCCGGAGGCTTCTCAGGGAAGGTCATGAGGCCAATATTACCTCCATCTGTTACCGGGTCGGATTTAACTCCAAATCCACCTTTAATGCGGCCTTCAAGCGGATCACGGGATGCACACCCCGGGATTATCGGGAGATGCCTGCGGAGTAAGTCCGGGAATTTGTGCGGATTTATAAGATCGGTCGACAGGTCCCTCGAGAAATGATACATTCCTCTTGCGGTCACGAGGATTTCCCTTCCGCCGCGACGATATCAACGACAAGGAGTCATCCCATGATGTTTCCGTCAATTTCCGGGGAGGAGAGCGCCTTCCTCAAATCCCTGCGCCTGCCGCCGGTGTCCCAGATCGGGATCATCGTGCCGGACCTGGCCAGAGCGGCCCGTTATTACGGCCTTCTGCTCAATATCAAGAGATGGTATCATCCGCCAATCCGTGAAGCCGAGTGTGCCTACCGGGGAAAGCCCGTGGATCAGAGCCTGGAGATCGCGGTGGGATACAGCGGTGGGATTCAAATCGAACTGATTCATCAGGAGTGCTCGGAGGAGAATATCTATAACGCCTTGCTCGGCAGGGGGGGCGGGGGCCTCCACCACCTGGGGGTGTCAGTGGGGGATATCGACCGACGGATGAAACTTCTCACGGGGGCCGGCCTTCGCCCTCTGCAGAGCGGGGTGATCCGTTTCGGCCGGGGTGGGGTGACCCGGTATGTCTATCTGGATACCCGGGAACAGGCGGGCTTCATCCTGGAGCTGATCGAAACCCGGGCCTTCGGAATCAACCTGGGAATGCCGGAATGGGTCATGCGCCTGGGATTGCTCACAGGGGACACGGTGCCCCTGAAGATCCCCTCACAGGAGCAATGAGATGAAAATTCTGGTAACCGGCGCAACGGGATTCATCGGCTCCGTTCTCGTAAGGGAGCTTGCGGCAAAAGGGAATACGGTCAGGGCCCTGGCGTTGGCGGGAGAGAACACGTCCCTTCTGGATCGGGCGGGGATTGAGGTCCGGCGGGGCGATTTGAACGTCCGGGGAAGCCTCCGGGGGATATGTGACGGTATCGATGTCATCTTCCACTGCGCCGCCCGGGTGACCGACTGGGGCACAAAACGGCAGTTTTATCGGGCTATTCTGGATGCGACCCAAAACCTTCTCGATGAGGCCCGGGGCCAGGCGTGCCGCTTTGTATATGTCAGCTCCATCGCGGCCCTGGGCATGGGGCGACATCTCAGGGGGGCAAAGGAGTCCGATGCTCCGCAATGGTCAGGAGTCCCGTACAACGATGCCAAAGCGGACACCGAGAGGCTCGTCCGGGAATTTCATGACCGTGGGGATATCTCCTGTACCGTTGTCCGCCCTGCCAATGTGACCGGGCCGGGGAGTGTCTGGGTAAGGGATATCCTGGACCATATGAGCGGCTTCCTTGGTCTGCCGCTTATCGACGGGGGCCGTTACAGCTCCAGCTTCGTCTATGTGGATAGCCTGGTGGACGGCATGATACGGGCGGGCACCCGGGAGAAAGCCGCCGGGAAGACCTACCATTTCCGCGATGACTGGAAGGTTTCCTGGGAAAAATACCTGAAGGACCTGGGGGCCTTTATCGGGAAGAGACCCCGGGGAAATTACCCCTTCCGCCTGGCATGGGGGATGGGGATGATCATGGAAAGGATCTGCAATCCTCTGCACCTGCGACCGTCAGTTACCCGGCTGGCGGTGGGAGTCATGGGCAGGGATAACGATGTGGATACGTCGCTGGCGAAAGCCGATCTGGAATGGAACACGACGACTCCCTACGAGGAAGCGCTGGAAAAAACGGGTCAATGGATACGGAGCCTATACAGGGTTCCGTGATGTATAGGCAGAGCGGGAAATATCAATCAAGGAGACGGTTATGAGGTTCTCGATCTTGTTATTTGTGCTGTACCGCATTCTCAGAAGGGCCGCCAGAAAAAACCGGGCTTACGGGAATTACATCGGTTCCATACACAGCGTCCGGATCATGATCAAGACGGAAAAGGGCGGCCGGGGTCGGCTTTTTCTCTTCGACAGGGGAACGGTGACGAGCCGGCGGGGAAGCGGCCATGCCTATGACGCTGCGATTGTATGGGCCGATGCCGGAACCGCCTTTCGGGTGATGTCCTCCCGGAGCGACGAGGCGGCCTTTCTGGCGGCTGCGGCGGGGAAGATGAAGCTCGACGGCATGGCCTTCTTCGCCCAGTGGTTCAACGACGGGGTTAAAATCGCCATGCCCGGTTAAGCCCTAAAGGCGGTTGAGAGGGGGATGTTTATGATAACAACGAAAAACCCGCAGGGCCGGGACGATTGTTTCGAAAACGATATCACGCTTAGTGAAGGAGGATGAATATGGCAGCGATCAACGGAGGACATCTGGTTGGAAAGTACCTCAGGGAGGTGGAGAAGGTCGATATCGTTTTCGGCCTCTCGGGGGGGCATATTGAATCGATACTCGACGGATTCACTGAGTACGACATTCGGACTATAGACGTCCGTCACGAACAGGCGGCGGCTATGATGGCCCACGCCTGGTCAGTCTATACTGGAAGGACTGGTGTCTGCTTCGTGACGGCGGGGCCCGGTTTTACCAACGCGCTGACAGGGATAGCCAACGCTTATCTGGATAACGCGCCGATGGTCGTGCTCTGCGGGAGACACCCTCTTCGCGATGACCTGAAGGGAGCCCTCCAGGAAATCAACCAGATCGACATGGTGAAACCCGTAGTCAAATGGGCAGCTACCTGCTATGATACCCGGAGGATCCCCGAGTACCTGTCCATCGCCTTCCGGCAGGCCGTGGAGGGACGGCCCGGACCGGTTTTCCTCGAACTGCCCCCGGATATCCTCAATATCACGGTGGAGGAGGCCGGGGTTCCCATGCCCGTACGTCCGGCACGCCGGTACACGGTGCATCCCGATGACAGTGATCTCTCTGCTGCGGCGGATCTGATCAACAGCGCCCGCAAGCCCTTCTTCGTCGGAGGTACCGGAGTGGGCTTCAGCGTCTGCGGTTCCTGCCTGGCCGGGTTTATGGAAAAGACGGGAATGCCTTTTCAACTGCTCAATTACGGGAGGGGTGAGCTTCCTGACAAGCATCCGCTCTCCCTTACCGAAACAGGCAGCATTGGGCTCATGACATCGATTCAGCAGGCCGATGTCATCGTTGCCGCCGGTCTCCGGTTCAACTGGATACTGCAGTCCGGGGCGATCATTCCTCCTTCAGCCAAGGTGGTACGGATCGATATCGATCCCCATGAAATAGACCGTAACCGCATGGCGGACGTCGGTCTTGTGGGAGACGTCGGATCGGTCCTCTCCCAGCTCACACCGCTGTTGAACCAGAGGGATCACAGCGGATGGATCGAAACGCTGAGAGCGGCGTCGAGTTCCCTGCTGGATTACGAAATCCGCATGAGGGCTAATCCCTCCGATCCCATTCATCCCCTGAGGCTCGTAGCCCGAATACAGGAATTTGCCGGAGAGGATGCGCTCTACATCGCCGATGGCGGCGACACGGTCTATTTTGGCATAACGGGTTTTTCCTCCCGTCATCGGGCTGGGGTCATCGGGACCGCTTCGGGTCTGCTGGGATGCCTGGGTACGGGAATCCCCTTCGCCATGGCAGCCAAGCTCGCCAGGCCCGAGAGGAAAGTGATCCTCCTGAACGGCGACGGGTCCATGGGATTCAATGCCATGGAATTCGATACTATGGTTCGTCACAATATCCCGATCGTCTGTGTCGTCAATAACGACTGCGCCTGGGGAATGATCAAACACAGCCAGGAACTCTCTCTGGGCAAGGAGCGTCTTCAATGTTCCGAGCTGGGCCTCCGGCATTATGAGAAGATGGTGGAGGGACTGGGGGGATACGGCGAGCTGGTGACCAGCGACGATGAGATCGTGCCGGCGCTGGAAAGGGCTGTGGCTTCGGGGAAACCCGCCTGTATCAACGTGATCACTGATCCCACGGTCACCAGTCCTGCCACGCCGCTGTTCTATCAGTCCCTCAAGATGGACCAGTGATTCGGGTCAAGGGGGGATATGAAAGCGCTGATACTGCATGCCGAGCCCTGGCGTTACGGGCTTCTTCAGGGACTGAGAGCTTTGAGCACGAAATTCTGCTATACCGGCCCGCTTTCCTCGTTGAAACTGGCAGATGTTCCGGAACCGGCGCTACCCTCTCCGGAATGGCTCAGGATCAGGACCCGGCTTTGCGGCTTCTGTGGCAGCGACCTGAACCTGATCCTGATGAAGGATTCCCCCACCGCTATGCCCTTCACCTCCTTCCCCTGCGTGCCCGGCCATGAGATCTGCGGCCAGATCGTCGAAAAAGGGCGCGAGGCAGGTGATTTTAAGCCGGGGGATCTGGTTGTCGTATCCCCCCAGCTCAACTGCGAAACCCGGGGCATCCATCCCTCCTGTTCCAGCTGCGCCGGCGGACACACCTCCAACTGCGAAAACTATGCTGAGGGCAGCCTGGCACCGGGACTGTTTACGGGCATATGCCGGGACATCAACGGGGGATTTGCCCCTTACCTGGTGGCTCATCGAAGCCAGCTCTTCCGTGTCCCGGCCGGGACGACACCGGAATCGGCAGTTCTCACCGAACCCCTGGCCGTAGCCCTTCAGGCGGTGCTGGACAACCGGCCGCACGATGAGGAAAGTATTCTGGTAATCGGAGGTGGTGTGATCGGCCTCCTGGTGGTCCGGGTCATCCGGTCCCTGGGCTGTCAATGCCGCATTACCGTCGCAGATCCGTCCTCCCTTGCGACGGAGTATGCCGTTAACAGCGGGGCGGATAAGGTCATTTCCGGGAATATCATCGATGCAGCCGTGGAGATTACGGGGGGGCGCACCTATAAACCCCTTCTGGGGGAGCCTATCGTGATGGGGGGATTTCACCGCATCTACGATACCGTGGGATCCCGGCAGACCCTTCACCGCGCCATGCGGATTCTGGCAACGGCGGGCGTCCTCTCCGTGCTGGGCATAGGGGGGCATGTGAAACTTGACCTGACGCCGCTATGGCTTAAGTTGCAGTCCATACGAGGCTGCTACGGGTACGGGTGGCATAAGACCGGCAGGACTATGAATCCCGTTTTCGGGATGGCCCTGGATATGATAGCCTGGAAAAAAGTTTCCGTAATGGATATGCTGACTCATACCTATCCCCT
>CALCJG010000028.1 GCA_937967705.1 uncultured Spirochaetia bacterium | reverse complement strand
GGATAGCAATCGCAGCGGCATGAGCAGGCACATTGACATTGAGAAACTGGCCGGGCAGGGAGCATGCGCCCTCGATGTCGATTCGAAGCAGATAGTGATCGCGGGCTACAATCGCTGGTTTTTCGATGAGATGGGCCATGGTCTGTCCTGATATCCGTGATACCTTCACTGGACCACGGATCGGGATTTTTTGTCAAGGAGGATACGCCCGGGACAGGACGGGAAATCCCTTGCGAGACATCACCCCCAATGATTGAAGGCAAACCCCGGGTGATTGATATTCTGTCATTCCGTGCGAATACCTCTTTATGAGCAGGGAGGCTTCCTGAATTTCTTCAGGCCCGGGAATCGGGTGATTTTTATTCGGGGGGACAAAAAGTAATTGTAAAATTTCCCGTTTTTCTTAATACTAATCTTCCATTCTCTCAAAGTTTATATAGACATTGATGAGTTATTGAAAACTTTAGGCAGGTCTCTGCCCCCTCAACCGGGCAGCCGGGGTCTGCACAATTTCAGGATGTGGTCCATCCTTTAATCTTTACCCAATTCCATGGAGGTCCCTATGGCGGGCATAAAAGGCGCCAAACCCGAAGAGTGCATTCTTTCCATCGACGCGGGGACACAGTCGATCCGCGCCATTCTCATAGACTTGAAGGGAAATCTGTATGACACGGTCAAGATTCCCATCGAGCCCTATTTTTCCACACAGCCGGGATGGGCCGAGCAGAAACCGGACTACTACTGGGACACCCTCTGCACGGTCTGTAAAAAGCTTCTGAAATCCACAAAAATCCCGAAGGAGAAGATCAAGGGGGTAACCCTCACCACGCAGCGGGACACGATGATCAACGTGGACAGAAACGGAAAACCGCTGCGCCCGGCCATCATCTGGCTGGATCAGCGCAAGGCCCGGCTGGAGAACTTCCCCTCGGGGGTCATCCGGGCCGGGCTCAAACTCATCAACATGCTGGACTCTGTTCAGCACACCATCAAGGAAAGCGAGTCCAACTGGATACGGCAGAACCAGCCGGAGGTATGGAACAATACCCACAAATTCCTCTTCCTCTCCGGATATTTCAACTTCAAGCTGACCGGGGAGTTCATCGACTCCACGGGGAATATCGTGGGTTACGTTCCCTTCGACTATAAGACCCATCAGTGGGCCAAAGACTCCGATCTCAAATGGAAGATGTTTCCCATGGACAGGTCGATCCTGCCGGCCCTGGTGCGGCCCTCGGATATCATGGGGTACATCACCAAGAAGGCCTCCCAGGAAACGGGCATCCCCGCCGGGCTGCCCCTCATCGCCGCGGCGGCCGACAAGGCCTGCGAAGTGCTGGGATCAGGCTGCCTCACGCCGGAGATCGCCTGTCTCAGCTACGGCACAACAGCCACGGTGGAAACCACCAACCCGAAATACGTGGAGATGATCCCCTTCTTTCCGCCCTATCCCAGCGCGGTACCGGGCGCCTACAACTCCGAGGTGATGATCTATCGGGGTTACTGGATGGTGAGCTGGTTTAAAAAGGAATTCGGTCTCCGGGAGATGCAAATGGCGGAGAAACGCAGGATCGCCCCTGAGGCGCTCTTCGACGAGCTGGTCAAGGATGTGCCCCCGGGCTCGATGGGTCTTATGCTGCAGCCCTACTGGTCTCCCGGCGTGAAGGTTCCCGGGCCCGAGGCCAAGGGATCCATCATCGGCTTCGGAGACGTGCATACCCGGGCCCATATTTACCGCGCCATCCTCGAAGGCCTGGCCTATGCCCTGAAGGAAGGGGCGCTGCGCACGGAGAAGCGAAACGGCATCAGGATCGAAAAGCTGAGGGTCTCCGGCGGCGGTTCACAGAGCGACGTGGCGATGCAGCTGACCGCCGACATCTTCGACCTGCCCGCCGAGCGTCCCCATACCAACGAGACATCGGCCCTGGGGGCGGCCATCGACGCCGCGGTGGGCCTCAGGCTTCATCCCGATTTCCCCACGGCGGTTCGGGAGATGACAAGGGTGGGCAAGACCTTTGCCCCCATAAAGGAAAACCGGGACGTCTACCACGATCTCTTCCATAAGGTTTACCTCAGGATTTACAAACGCCTGCAGCCTCTCTACAGCGACATCCGGAACATCACCGGGTATCCTCCCAAAAAATAGGGTTTACTCCCGGAGGATTCCCTCAACAAAAAAATCCGCCTGAGTTGAGGCGGATTTTTTTCTCGGCACGCCCATCACGCCAGGGAGGCCAGCACCTCCTGCAGGTCTTCCAGGCGGTAGGGCTTGGTGAT
>CALCJG010000027.1 GCA_937967705.1 uncultured Spirochaetia bacterium | reverse complement strand
GAAATTCATCTCCCAGAAGGGCAATGAAAGGATGACCATCGCTTCCATTGACCGCATCGGCGATATCTACTTCATCCAGGGCCGTTATGATGAGGCTGTAATAGAGTGGAAGAGCATTTTAAGCAAATCCATCCCTGTGGATCAGAAGTATCGGATAACCATCAAGATCGGGGAGTCCCTCTACTTCAACGAAAGCTATGACGAAGCACAGGACCTCCTGGAGCCGATCATCACCGCTAAAATTGATAAAAAGACGACTTCCCATGCCCGGCTTATTCTGGGAAGGATACTGCAGATAAAGGAGAAGCCCCGGGAGGCCCTTAAAATGCTTACCGGCATTCCCGAAAGCCTGCTGGGAGAATATCCCTTCTACGATGCCCGTTATTACAAGGCCCTCTCCTATCTGGCTCTTAAGGATGTGAATGCCGCGAAATCCAATCTGGAGCTCTTCCTGGTTATTGGAAAGGAATCCGATTATCTCCATGATGCGAAGTACGAGCTGGGCCGGCTTATGATTAAAGAAAAGCATGAAAAACAGGGGATAGAACTTTTAGAGGAAGTCAGGGAATCCACTGTCAAGATGGAGCTGCGAAGCAAAGCGGCAACTGTTCTGGCGAAAATTTATCTCAAAACGGATCCCAAGAAGGCCTTGCCCTATCTGGAAGATTCCGTTTCCCTCAGCGACCCGGACGAACAGAAGGTCGCCCTTCTTCTGCTCAGCCGGGTTTATATTGAAGTAAAGCGATATGATGATGCGGAGAGGATTCTGGAACTGCTCATGAATAAATATCCCTATGATAAAAACCTGGAACATGTGCAGTTCCTCCTGTCGCGGGTGTATCTGGAGAAGGGGGATACGAAGAGGGCTGTGGCGGGTTTCAACAACATCAAGAATATCAATCCCTTTTCCAAATACATTGATGAATCCGGTTATTTCCTGGCTCTCGCCAGCCACCGGAACGAGAAGACGCAGACAGCTATTGACCATCTTGTCAAATATCTCAAACTTCGCAAGGTGGGATACCGTTTTGAGGCCAATGTACTCCTGAACAAGCTCTACATCGAAAAGGAGGAGTACAAGAAGGCGTCCAGGGTGATGGATGTCCTGCTGCGAAAATATTCCTCCCACGACGGGATGGATGAGATTTTATACAACTTTGCCCAGCAGTTGGAGGGGGCAAACGGTTTATCGAGGAAATATTTCCAGTTTCTGCTGAAAAAGTATAACCATTCCGAATATGCCGGGATGATACTGCTGAAGTGGGGAGATGAAAAATTCAAGGAAGGGGAATACAGGGCCGCAGAGGGATATTACAGGCAATACCTTTCAGTGGTCGGCCGCAGCAGTGCCTCTTCCGTCTTCCTGTACCGGATGATCTCCCTGTACAAGATGAGGCGTTATCGGGATGTCATTACGCTGTCTCTGGAAAACAGAATTCCGGGTATGGACAGTCTTACTCGAAAGATGGTGGATATCTGGATGGCCCGGAGTTATTTCAGCCTCAATGCCTATGATAAGGCCCTGGAGGTTTATGGACGTTATCCGCTCATCGATTACCGTGACCGGGAATTGCTGACAATGCTCAAATGTGCGCTGGAAATAGATCAAATGTCCAGGGCTGAACAGATACTCAGGTACATGAAGAGCGATCCCGCTTCTTATGCAGAGGCCCTTTATTTCACCGGGAACCATTATCTGAAGAAGGAGCGGTATGATGCTGCCATTGAGGTCTATCGGTCTGCCCTGTCCCTGGGAGAAAAAGGGAATCTCCGGAATCATATCCGGTTGAAACTCGCGGAATCCCTCATCGCCAAGAATGATGCAGAAGATGCGTTGGCGGTTCTGAATGAGGTTGTGAGCAGGAAGTATGAGGATCAGAAATATGCCCTCCTGATACTGGGCAGTTATAAAACAGGTGATGGTGCGAAGGCCCTGGAACTCACGCGAAAGCATCTGGAGACCCTGAAGGAAACAGTTTTCGGGGAAACGATTCTTCGGGAGAGTCTCAGGTATGCCTGCATGAATAAGGATATGGAAACCTTTGCCTTTTTCGCCAGGATTTTAAGAAAGATCAGGGGTAATGAGAGGTTCGTTAATTATTACTCAGGCAAGATCAACTTTGAAACGGAAAACTTCAACAGCGCCTATTATTACTTCTACAGACTCGCTCATAATGAGTCCGATTATCATTATGAAGCACTGTATCACCTGGGTCTGATCAGTTATTACAGCCAGAAGAATACGAAACTGGCTATGAAGTATTTCAATAAAATCCTGAAGGACAAGAAGGGCACCGGGGAATACAGGCAAAAGGTAAAACTCTTCATGTCCATTTATCTCAATGAAACAGGCAAAGCCGTGCAGTCCAAGGAGTACCTGAAGGAAATCATGAAGGATGCCCCGGATTCTGAAACGGCCATACAGGCCAAAAATCTTTTTGAACACTTCGGATATTCCCATTGAGCTGGGATAGGGGGAGGAGATGAAAGAGCGTTATAAAGTGCTGGTCATTCACGGTCCCAATCTCAATATGCTGGGGAAAAGGGAGCCGGATCACTATGGGCATGCAGGGCTTGAAGAGATCAATGCTTCCCTGAAGAGGGCGGCTGAGGATATCGGTATGGATCTCGACATCTTTCAGTTCAACAGTGAGGGGGATATCATAGAACAGATACACCGGTATGAAGAGTACGACGGTTTGATGATCAACCCCGGTGCCTATACGCATACCTCAGTGGCCTTAAGAGATGCCATCAAGTCTGTGGAAATGCCTGCAGTGGAGGTACACCTTTCCAATATTCACGGGAGGGAGGAATTCCGCAGGCACTCCTTCATCGCTCCGGTTTGTATCGGGCAGATTTCCGGTTTCGGAGCCTATTCCTATCATCTGGGCCTCATGGCCCTGAAGCAGCACCTGGTGTCCAGGAAATAGAAGGTTCTTCCTCAAAAATACACAAAGCCGGCATTAACCGGCTTTGATTGTTTACGCTTTTAAAAAATAAGGGTTGATCACTTGTCCAGTGCGGCAATGGCAGGGAGGGTTTTTCCCTCCAGCAGTTCCAGAAAGGCCCCGCCCCCCGTGGAAATATAGGACATCTTGTCAGCAAGACCGGATTGATTGACCGCCGTTACGCTGTCTCCCCCGCCGACGATGCTCAAGCAGCCGGAGTCCGCTATGGAACGGGCCATGGCGTTGGTGCCCTCGGCAAAATTGGCCATCTCGAAAGCGCCCATGGGGCCGTTCCATATAACGGTTTTGGCCTCTTTAATGGCGCTGTCGAAAAGCTTGACGCTTTCGGGGCCGATGTCAAGACCTATGAGATCATCCGGGATGGCATTCACGGATATTATGCTCCTCGGGGCGTCGTTTTCAAAGGCTGGAGCGGCGATGACATCGACCGGCAGCAGAAGCTTTACCTTGAGTTTCCTGGTCTCTTCGATGATCTCCATCGCGGTATCTACCAGCTCTTCTTCAAGGAGGGATTTGCCAACCTTCAGCCCCTGAGACTTCAGAAATGTAAAAGCCATCCCGCCGCCGACGATCAGAATGTCCACTTTGGGTATGATGTTTTTCAGCGCGTCGATCTTTGTCGAAACCTTGGCTCCTCCGATGACGGCAGCTACGGGCCTCTTAGGTTCCAGAAGGGCCTTTTTGAAGTATTCGATCTCATCTTTCAATAGGAAACCGGCAGCAGATACGGCGATATGCCGGGTTACTGCATCGTTCGAGGAGTGCCCCCGATGTGCGGTGGCAAAGGCATCATTGATGTAGACATCTCCGAGCTGGGCAATCTTCTTACCCAGTTCATCATCGTTCTTTTCCTCACCGCCGTAAAAGCGTATGTTTTCCAATAGAGCCACATCCCCCTCTTTCATCTTGCCAATTTCCGCCATCACTTCAGTGCCCAGGGGCTGGTCCAGGAAAAGCACTTCCCGGTTTAAAACCTCCGCCAGACGCCTGGCAACGGGTTTCAGGCTCATTTCGGGGATTACTTTTCCCTTTGGACGTCCCAGGTGTGAGATGATGATCACTATGGCTCCCTGATCCATGCAGTATTTCAGCGTGGGGAGAGTGGCCGTGATGCGCGTGTCATCGGTAATATTCATCTCCTTGTCGTAGGGTACGTTGTAATCCTCCCGTATGATGACCCGCTTTCCCTTTAGATCTTTTAACTGATCGATATATTTGATTGCCATAATAACACCTCAATCTATTTCAGAATAGTATTGCTGACGAGAGCTTAAGTAAGGACGAGAATGGATATACAGTCAAGAATTTTTATTGGGATCCTTCCAGTTCTCGTTTCTTCCGCCGGATGACGATGAACTTCGAGATAATGATGGAGATCTCAAAAAGTATCATCAATGGAACCGCTACCATGGAAAGGGTCAGAGGATCCGAGGTGGGTGTTACAAAGGCCGCCACCACCCAGATGATGACGATGGCGTGTTTTCTCTTCTGAATCAGAAAGGAGGGGGTAATGATCCCCAGCTTTGTCAGAATGAGTATCATAATGGGGAGCTCAAAGATGACACCCATGCTGAGGCTGAAAAAGACCACGAAATTAAAATACTGGGTGGCATTGATTGTGGTTACTATGGATTCCGGGGTGAAACTCAGCATGGTGGTAATGGCCATGGGTAAAAAGATATAGGTGGTGATGATTCCCGTGTAAAACAGGAGTATGGCCGAGAAGAAAATGATGCGCATGAACATACGGTCCTCCCGGTTGATGGCGGGAAGTATGTACTTCCAGACCTGGTATATCAGCAGGGGAAGACTCGCGAGGACTCCGATCAGGAAGGAGGTCTTCAGTCTTATGGTAAATCCCTCCAGAATGTTAAACTGATTGAGCTTGTGCCCCACGTTGGAAAAAGGCTTGCTGATGAAATTGAAAAGAAAATCTGAAAAGATAAAACTGGCAACCGTCAGGACCACAATGGCCATCAGGGAGAGCAGAAGCCGGGAGCGAAGCTCATGGAGATGCCCGACCACGCTCATGGGCTTGTCTCCCCGTTCGGCGGCTTCGGGATCGATGGGTTCCTCTTCCTCGGCGGGTTTGACAGCCTTGGAATCCTTTTTGGAGGCCGATAGACCGGTTTTTTGGGAAGAAGAAGTTAACTCCGATGTCCCTTTGGCCGGGACGGTTTTTTCACTCTTCTGCAGTTCCTTGATATAGCCTTTTTCCTCTTTATCTTTTTCCGGTGGATTGACAGGTTCCTTTTTCGCAATCTTCTTCCTGTTCGTCTGAGATGCCAAGGGTTTCTTTTTTCGGGGGGTCGGTTTTACCGGGACCTTCTTGCCGGGAGATTTTTTTTCTGCCACTTTCCTGCCTCTATCTTGCCATCAGGGATGCTCTGAGGAATACTCGGATTCCATATTTTCCCATCGGTATTAATTATTCTCTTGCGTAAGATCGCTTGATAGGTACATCATAGAATTAATGGGACATTCTTATAGTCGAGTCGCATTTAAGTAAATCCT
>CALCJG010000026.1 GCA_937967705.1 uncultured Spirochaetia bacterium | reverse complement strand
TGACCCACGAGGACGAGGTGGCGGTTCACGCGAAGCGGATCATCCGGATGCGGGACGGGAAGATCGTATCCGATACCCGGGTGAAAAAAGCGAAGATCGTCAAGGGGGGGGCGGACAAAGGCTTTTCCATTGCGGACATCACCGGGCGGGCCCAGGCGGTCTTCGGGCGGGCGGAATTTGCAGACTACCTGCGTCAGGCCGTGGGTTCCATCGTTACCCATAAGCTGCGATCCTTCCTCTCCATACTGGGGATACTGATTGGGGTCACGGCGGTTATCTCCATGCTGGCCCTGGGGGAGGGGGCCAAGGAATCCATCTCCCAGAGCCTGAGCTCCCTGGGCACCAATCTGATCGTGCTGAGGCCCGGCTCCCGGAAGCAGCATGGCGTGGCCATGGAAACCGGGACTGTAACCCGATTTACCCTGCAGGACGCCCGGGCCATAGCGCAGCTGGAGAACGTGAAGAACGTCTCTCCTTCCGCGATGGGGAGGGCCCAGCTGGTTTACAGCAACCGGAACTGGAACTCCCAGGTGCAGGGGGCAGGCAGGAATTACGCGGCTATGAAATCCTCAACCCCCGTGAAGGGGCGCTTCTTCACCGAAGAGGAGATTCGCATGCGGAAGAAGGTCGCGGTGATAGGCGACACCGTCTGGAAGGAGCTCTTCAGGGGGGAGGACCCTGTGGGGAGGACCATCAAGATCAACCGCAACAACTTCCTTGTCATCGGTCTCATGCCGGTCAAGGGAGCATCCTTCATGCGCGATCAGGACGACCTGGTGGTCATTCCCGTAACCACCGCCATGTACCGCCTGCTGGGCAAGGAGTACGTCGATTCCATCGATGTGGAGGTCGCCAGCCAGGACAGGATCGAAAAGGCCATTGAGGATATCCGCCAGCTTATCATCAAACGCCACCGTCTCTCGGCGAACGATGAGGACACCTTCAACATCCGGGACATGTCGGAGATACGCAACGCCCTCTCCAGCACCACCCGTACCATGAGCCTGTTCCTCCTCATCGTTGCGGCCATCTCGCTCCTGGTGGGGGGCATAGGGATCATGAACATCATGCTGGTGTCGGTCAAGGAGCGGATCAAGGAGATCGGTCTGCGCAAGGCCATCGGCGCCCGGCGCAAGGACATCCTGGTGCAGTTTCTGATCGAATCCTCCCTCATGACCCTGGCGGGGGGGATAGCCGGAATTGTCCTGGGCGTTGCCATCTCCCTGCTCCTTTCCGCCGTGGCGGGGTGGAACATAAAGATCGCCCCCTCGTCGGTGATCCTCTCCTGCCTCTTCTCCATCCTGATCGGCGTGGGTTTCGGCCTCTGGCCGGCGGTCCAGGCTTCCCGCCTCAATCCCATCGAGGCGCTCCGCTACGAGTAGGGGGAGGCCGGTCTCAGCAGCAGCCGCTGCCACTATCCGGTGTTCCGCAGCCGCAGCCGGTTCAATCCCAGTGGGCATGCCTTGATGCGGTTTCTCTATTCGGATCAGGATTGTTTCTGAACTCAATCATCTGTCAAATCCCTCTTATTATTTAATGGGAAAGAAATCTCCTTGACAAAATCACCCCATGCTTTTAAATGAACAAATAAACAAAATATTCATTTATTCATGAAGGATGATGAGAGAGCGCATCGATACGGAAACCCTTTTTCAGACGGCCCTGAAGGTCTTTGCACGTTACGGCTACCGCAATACCAGTGTGGAGGATATCGCCGCGGAGCTGGACATGACCAAGGGAAACCTCTATCTCTATGTGGAAAACAAGCAGGACCTCTACCGGAAAACGGTGGCCTATGCCCTCACGCGGTGGCAGGAAAAGGTGGCGCGGGACGTGGCGGCCCAGGGCGATCCCCGGAAGCAGTTCGACGTTATGTGCGTCAAGGCGGTCAACTACCTCGCCGGGGATGCCGATCTGCGAAACATTCTGGTCCATGACCCGGACATATTTCCCCTCTTCGACGAGAACGATCCCTACCGGGAAATCAACCGGCGCTCCGAGGAGATGATTCGAACAATTCTGGTCCGGGGAATGAAGGCGAAAGTGTTCCGGAAAGTGGACGCGGAGAAGACGGCCCGGGTGATTTTCTCCATCTACAAGTTCATCATCATACGCATGTACATCCGGCCCGAGGGCGAGGGGGCGAGGGAGATGTTCGATCAGAGCCTCGATCTCTTTTCCCGCGGGCTTTTTCGCGAATAAACTAGGTCCGCGGGATTCTCCCGGGCCGAAAAGGAGGGCGTTTATGGCAGAGAGCATCAAGTATTTAAGCAGCGCATGGCGTGACGAGGCGGAGAAGAGGCTCAAGGCGGATCTCAATCCGGAGAAGATGAACCGGCTCACCTCCTCCATGTCAAACATCTACAAGGGCTGTCCCGACGGTAAGGACCGCTACCTCTTCATCAAGTTCGCGGACGGGGCCCTGGCGGAATTTGCCGTGGGGGAGGGGGATGCTCCGGCGGCGGAATTCCAGATCACCGGGGATTACGCTACCTTCGCGAAGATCTCCCGAGCCGAGCTGGGAGCCCAGAGGGCCCTCATGTCGGGCAAGCTGAAACTCAAGGGTAACATGGTCAAGGCCCTCAAACTCGCCTCGGTGGCCGACAGGGTCAACAAGATCTTCGCCACCATTCCGGCGGAATACTGAAAGAGCGAGGTGTGATATGAAAAACACGAATAACGATCCCTATTTCATCGATTTCGAGGAGAGGATTAAAAAGGTACAGTCGGAGATGCAGAGGGAGAAGATCGACGTCTATCTCGGTTCGCGTCTGCGGACCCTCTCCTGGACCTCCGACGCCTTCTGTCCCTGGAGGAGCTTCGTGGTGATCCCCCCCGAGGGGAAACCCACCGTCTTTACCTTCGTGATCGACGCTGCGCGGATCGTGCGGGAGTCCTGGCTGGACGAGGATCATGTGCGGGGTTTCGCCCCGATGGGCGGTCAGGATCAGATCGGCCAGATTGCGGATTTCATCCTGGAGCATATCCCCGGCGGACGGGGACGGGTGGGCATAGAGAGCGGCATGTCCAACTACCTGCCTGAGGGTTTCCTCACTCACTACGAGTACGAGCAGTACCGGGACGCCCTGGAGGGCTGCGATCTGGTCAACGCCCACGGCATCATCGACCGGCTCTCCCTCGTCAAGGACGAGGGAACCATCAACCGGTTCCGCGAGGCCTCCCGGATCGTGGATGTGGGGCACAGGGCGGTGTTCGAGGCCATGAAGAACGGCGGCTGGAAGGGCGTCACAGAGACGGAGCTGGCGGGTATCGCCGCCCTCGCGATGCGGCGGGCCGGTAGCGAGTGGGAATGGTCTTTTACCGGGGGCAACGAGATCGCCAGCGGCTACCGCACGGGCTACGCCGGGGGAGCCTGTACGCCTCCCACCCGCAAGGAGCTGAAGGAGGGAGAGCCCCTGCTGGTGGACATCCACGCCATGTTCAAACTGGGGCTGGGGGACCATGCCCATAATTACTTCCTGGGCAAGGCCACGGACCGGCAGATGTGGCACGCTCAGAATTTCGTCAAAATCGTGGAGGCCACCCTGAAGACCTACCGGGCCGGGATTTCCCCGTCCTCCCTGGCGGAGGAGATGATGGCGCTGGCGGAGGAAGGCGGCTTTGCCGATTTCATGGTTCCAGGTTTTGAGCACGGTATCGGGATGATGGGGGACGAATGGCGCATCGGCCTCAACGACGGCCCCTTTCCCTACTGGACCAACCCGGAACACGTCTACCAGGAGAACGAGGTTCTCATCTGTGCCATGCAGTATGCCTGCCCTGATGAGGAGATCGGATTCCGCTATGAGAATCCCATCGTCATCACGAAGAGCGGATGTGAGATCACCTCGAAATATCCCCTGGGAGTGGAAACCCTTTAATACTTCCGGTCAGACCGTAACTTGCTTGACAGCCCGGCGGGTTCCTGTAATCGTCGGGCTGTCGGTGTTTGTCCTTGAAGAAGACTCTCTGGCCAAGGGAGGAGCCGAACCGATATGCCGATTGCTGAATGAAAAGATACAGGAGAATCGGTCCCCTCTTGCAAGCGGAAAGTCCATACTGGAACATGGGAAGATGTTTCCCGGGATAAGCAGGCCGAATCCCCTTTCCATGGAAGAAGTCGCCCCAGGTATTTCTCCCTATGCCATATTGCCTGGAGTCGGTTCTTTTCTAACAACATGAACTGTTAGAACACATTGGGTTTTTAAGCAGTAAAAAGGGGACTGTATTAGGGATTGACAAATACTGACACGTCAGTCTATTTGGTGCAGGGTAATGCAATGATCAAGGTGGAGAGGATCCTCATGAGATTTCTAAAGAGCGCAGGGGCTTTCCTGCTGATCGCTATCACCTCATCCGTCGTATATGGGGCCGATAAACTGATCATCGATGACTCCCTCAATCAGAGGGTGATGGGCAGGCATATCGAATACCTTGAGGACCCCTCGGGCGGCCTGGCCCTGAAGGAGGTGCTCGAAGAAAAGGGCTGGAAGGATTCCAGGGGTGATACTCTGAATTTCGGGTTTACCTCTTCCGCCTACTGGTTCCGGTTTACCGTGGGAAACGCCTCCCAGCGGAAGATCAGCTGGTTCCTGGAAATCTCCTACCCCATGATCGATTCCCTCAAACTCTATGTGCCGGAGGAGGGGGGAAAACACCGGTTGATAGAAACCGGGGACCATCTGCCCTTCGAACACCGGGACGTGGAGAATGTG
>CALCJG010000025.1 GCA_937967705.1 uncultured Spirochaetia bacterium | reverse complement strand
CGACCACCGAGATCTACACTCTTTCCCTACACGACGCTCTTCCGATCTCGAGTTGATCGATATGCATGAGCTTACGAAAAGGGCCTGGTTGAAGGTGAATGACTTCCTGACGTCAGTCAGTGCGGAAAAGACCGTCAGGGGGCTGGTGTCTAAAATACTGGAGGAAGTAACTTTACTCGTTCCCTTCGGGGGGTCCGGCAATGTGCTCGAGATATACAGTGATCTGGGGGCCGGCATTACGTCATCCATCCAGTCGGAGCTGAAGTGGATTCAATCTTTCAACGATCATTATTCCCGGATAGCCGCAAAACCGGTTTACAATGATAACATCATCTCGGCCAATCGCAGTGAATTGAAGAGAATCAACAATGACGAATACTATTATGATTTCCTGGTACCCCAGAAGATCAACCACTGCGCCGGCTTCATTCTCTACGATGACGATAATATTCCCAACAGTGTGTTTCTATTTAACCGGACGGTGCCGGAAAGAATGTTTCCCGAAAAGGATCTGAACCTGTTAAGGATCATACAGCCCCATATCAGCAATTATTTCGGCACACTGTGTCTGGTGGACAAACTGCTCAAACTCCCGGTGATGCCCGCCGAGCTGGAAAAAGATACCCGCCTTCTGAGCCCCAGGGAGGCGGAAATCGTCTATCTGCTCTTTAGAAGATACAGGCCGGCGGATATTGCAAAGGAATCGGGAATAAGCGTACTGACGGTCAGAAAGCATATTCAGAACATTTACTACAAGTTGAAGGTCAGGGACCGGCAGCAGCTCTTCGAAAAGCTAAAGTCTCAATAATGAGACACCGATTGACGGGGGAAATGTCAGTAAGGCATGCAGGGCAGCCGAAAGCGCCTAAGGGGGGAGGAAAAAACTCCGCATCCCCGCGGAATAATTCTTGATTCCAGTCCTTCAGCATGTCTTTTTGGTCTATACAAACATAAAAATATCACCGAAAAAATAATAATGAAAGAGAAACTCCTATCTCTGATCGCCGCCGTGCGGACCCGCATGCCCCTGAGCCCTTCGCTTCGCGTTAAGCTCATTTCAGTCATCACCCTGGTGCTGGTGGTGACCCTCACGGGGATGATCTTCTTTGCCTCCCGGTTCTTCCGGAACGACAGCGAGATACGTGTCCAGGAGAGCAATCACAAAACCTCGGAAATCCTGGCGATGAGCATCAAGGGGGATTTCCAGTCCCTGGTGGAAAAAACCCATATGCTGGTTTCGGTGATGGGACAGACCTTCCGTTCCGCGGAACAGAGGGATGTCTTTGCCGGGATGTTCTTTCAGAAGGACGAGAATCTCCTCTATGTGGGAATCGCCCGGGAAACCCCCTCCGGTCTCGCGATGGAAGCCGAATACTTCAATGAAAACTCCCTGCAGAAAAACCAGATCTCCCGTGCCCAGATGACCGGGGCGACACAGGCCCTGGAGGCCCATTTCAGAAAGGCCCTGCTGGGACAGCCGGCGGTCTGCAATGCCTCCCAGGTGTTCCGCCTGCCGGTAATGGCGGTGGCCCTGCCCTACAGAAAGAAAGGGGAGGGAGTGGAGGCCTCTCTGCTCGTCGTCTATCTCCGGCTGGACACGCTGCTGGAGGCCTTCCAGTCCCGGGGGATCACCCAGACCTTTATGGTCAATGAAGAGGGAAACGTCATCGCCCATCCTGACGGACGGCTGGTTATGGCCAACTCCAATTTCCTGGACCTGCCCATCGTGCGGATGATGAAGGGCAGCAAGTTCGATAACGGCCAGGTGCGCTACGAGGACAGCGGGGGAGACGCCTATTACGGTTCCTTCAAGCGGATCGGTTTCGGGGGGCTGGGGGTGATAGCCACGGTCAGGGAAAGGGAGGCCTTCGCGGAGGTCTACCGTATCGTGCGGAGAAATCTCGCCATCATGGGCGGTTTCCTCCTGCTGGCGGTGGTGGTGGTTTTTGTATTCAGCGGTACGCTGAGCCGCCCTGTCATCCGCCTCCGGGACGCCTCCAGAGAGGTGGAGAAGGGGCATTATCACCTCCGGCTGACTCCGGAGACGGGAGACGAGATCGGCGAGCTCACCAGATCCTTTGCCGAGATGACCGGCAAGCTGGAGGAGCGTGAGCGGCTCAAGGAGGCCTTCGGAAAATTCGTCAACGAGGAGATCGCCGGGATGGTTTCCCGGGGCGAGATCAAGCTTGGGGGAGACCGGAAGGACGTGGCGGTCTTCTTCTCCCACGTGAGGGGTTTTACGGAGATGTCCGAGGAGCTGGCCCCGGAGGAGGTTGTGGATTTTCTCAACGCCTACATGACCCGGATGGTGGACTGCGTCAAGCGGACGGGGGGCGTGGTGGACAAATTCATCGGCGACGCCGTCATGGCCATCTGGGGCGCCCCGGTCTCACGGGGGAGCGATGTCGAGAAAGCCGTCAACGCAGCCCTGTTGATGCGGGAGTCCCTGGCGGAGTTCAACCGCCTCCGGCAGGGGCAGGGGAAACCCCCGGTGCGCATCGGCTGCGGCATCAATTACGGTCCTGTCCTGGCGGGGCAGATCGGATCCGAAGACCGGATGGAGTATACCGTCATCGGCGACACGGTCAACTATGCCTCGCGCATCGAGGCTCTCAACGCGCCCCTGGGCACCGACATCCTCGTCTCCGAGCGGGTGCAGGAGCATCTGGGGGATCTCTACCATACGGAAAAGATGCAGGAGGTGCGGGTCAAGGGGAAAGAGGAAACCCAGCGGGTCTACGCCGTGCTGGGACGCCGGGATGATCCCGGCGCCGTGAAAAGTGTTGAAGAACTGAAGGCCCTCCTGGCGGTATCCGAAGAGGTACAGGCATGATGCGCGCCGCTGGGGACATATTCAGGAAACGCGGCGGGGATTTCTGGATGGTGACGGTCAGCGCCGCGGTGATCACCCTCTTTTCGTTTCTTCTCTATCAGGACATGACGCGGCGCCATGACGCCGGGAGCCAGCAGAGGATCGGCACCATCACCTTTAAACACCGCGTGGCCCAGCGGAAGTTTTTTTCCCAGGTGATATGGGAGGATCTTCAGCAGAGCGAGCCGCTCTACAATAACGACACCATAAGGACCGCGAACCTCTCCGACGCGGTGATACAGCTGAGCGACGGCACACGCATCGACATCGGGGAAAACACCATGATCCTGATGTCCATGGCCGGGGACGGCATCAACGTGAACTTCGCCCACGGCAGCCTCTCCGCCAGCCGCAAGGGCGCCCGGGGGGAGATGAAGATTCAGTCCAAGGATGCCGTGGTTTCCCTGGAAAAAAGCGATGTCAAGCTCACCAGCGTGGGGGGCAAGGGCCTGGACCTCACCGTCTCCAGGGGGAAGGCGCTCATGAAGGCGGGGGGCGAAGAGAAGGTGGTGGCCGAAAAGGAGCGCGCTTTCCTGGCAAAGGATTCCAAAAAGGCGGTAGTGCGCGCACTCTCCTTCCGGCTGAAAAGCCCCCCGGCGGATCATTATCTTACAGCCCTGGGGCCGTCCCTTGCGGTACGCTTCGCCTGGGATGAGGTCAAACCGGGGTCCGGCGTGAGCTTTCAGCTCTCCCGTTCTGCGGATTTTTCTTCCCTGATGCAGACCCAGGCGGCGCCGCCCGGAGGTATCTCCCTGAGCCTGTCCGAGGGGAGCTATTACTGGCGCCTGAAAAAGGAAGGGGAGGGCGCCGCAGGCGAGGTGAGCGAGGTGCGCAAGCTCGTCATACTCCGGGCCGATCCGGCCGCGCCGCTCTATC
>CALCJG010000024.1 GCA_937967705.1 uncultured Spirochaetia bacterium | reverse complement strand
CCCACGAGTCGTTTCCCCTTTAGGTTTTCCGGCACGTCGCCTTCGATGATGCGCTGGGCCAGGCCCTCCACGATGGCGGTCTTGCCCACTCCCGGTTCTCCGATGAGGACGGGATTGTTCTTAGTCCGGCGCGTGAGTACCTGCATGACCCGGCGTATCTCCTCGTCCCGTCCGATGACGGGGTCCAGCTTGTTGATCCGCGCCAGTTTCGTCAGATCGCGGCTGTATCGGTCCAGAGCGTTATACTTTTCCTCGGCGTTCTCGTCGGTGGCCCTTTTACTCCCGCGGATGTCCACCAGAACCTTCAGAATGTTCTCCCGGGTAAAACCGTGGGCGTTGAGGATCTTGCGCGCCCGTCCGTCCCCCGTGGAGGCGAGGGCGAGGATCATGTGCTCCGTGCTCATGTAGTCGTCCTTCAGCTTGACCGCCTCGTTCCAGGCGTTGTTGAGGACATCCCGCAGGGCGGGCGACATGGAGCCCCCGCCGGGGCCGGCGCCTATCTGCCGGGGCAGGTTGGCGATCTCTGTGTCCACCTCCGTACGGATATCCTGCAGGGAGGCGCCGATCTTCTGGGCGATGGAGGTGAAGATCCCCCCCTCCTGCTCCAGGAGTCCCTTGAGCAGATGTTCCGGATGAATCTCCGGGTGATTATAGCCCGTCGCGGTGTTCTGGGCGTTGTAGATGGCATCCTGTGCCTTGAGGGTCAATTTATCCATTCTCATGAGTTATCTCCCAATTATCTTCAATAATATGCTTCCTGATGTGAAGGTCTGTTCTCTTCCCGCCCCTGCTCTCCTCCTGGCGTGACAGGGAGGTCCTGAATTCAGCGATGTTCTGTGATATCAACCGGAGGAGGGGAAGGATGGAAAACAGAAACAGATTTATAATAATAAAAATAGATAGGGTCGTCAAGAAATGACGGAAAAAAATTTCATAAGCCGTGTTCGAAATACCGCATGCGGCTGATAATACTGACAGGGAAGAGGGGCGGCGATAATTCGCCGGCAAACTGAAAAAATAAACCTTGCAGAGAGGGGGATTGTTTTGTAGGATATTATGGTCCCGCTGCAGCAGGAGAAAACCGCATGCCCCTCATGGGAAAAGGTAAGGATACTCCAGGACATCAACGAACCCTGTGACGGGAGACGAAACTCTATTCAAGGAGATCAACTTATGGTGGAGATTGGAAACCAGACAAACAGCGACAGGACCGTACCCCGTTCGGTGGTGACTCTTTTGATCTTCGGTTCCCTGACGGTTTTTCTCGCGCTTTTCTTACTCTATCGGGGCGAACGTATCAATAACCGCGCCTGGATCGTAAAGAGCGCTTCGGCTCTCGACCCCGCCAAACCGGAGTCCCGGAAGGGATTTGTTAAAATCAGCGGGATGCCCGGGGGACAGCTGATCGAGGATGAGATATCCGGGAAGAGATTTGTGTATCTGCAGCGGCTGCATTACCGCTATGGAAAGGATAAAAAAACCAGAACGGATTTTGTCAACAAGGGCGGAAAAAGTGAGATGGTCACCAGAGAGTATTATGCCAATGACTGGATCTACCAGAAAAGGGATCTGCTGAAAGCCCCGGATCTGATGATCGGAGCGGTGCATATCCGTCTCAAGGAGGCGGAATTGATTGGAGAAAAGGCCTGGGATAAAACCTTTTTCCCCGGGAAAAAAGGAGGGCCCGAGGCCAGTCCGTCAGTGGGTGATCAGAAGGCAGTTCTCAGCGGGATTCCCGCGGATCAGCCGCTCTTTGCCGCCGGCACACTCAATGGTGCCTATCTGGAGGGAGGCGGGGTTTTCATCGTCAGCTCCCTTTCGGAGGGGATGACTCTGGAGGAACTCAAGGAGACCCTCTGGTTTACAAAAACCCTCTGTTTCTTTCTTTTGCTTGCCGGAACCTTCATGCTCATCCATCCCCTGCTCTTCTCTCTGAGCCGATACAAAGAGGCCGAGGGCGGCAGGGAGTTCCTTTCCAAACTGGGCTGGGTGAGCATGATCTTTCTCAGCGTGATAATCTCTTTTCTCGTCGTGAAGTTTTCCTATTACACCGCAGATCTGGTTTGGATGGTGCTGGTGCTGATTATTGTTCTGCCTGCAGTCCGCTTTTTCCGCAGGCGGGTCAACGGCTGAACTGTCCATTCCCTTCATGAAGAGAGAAATGATCGTGCCCAAGGCCCTGCTTGTTCTCGTCACGGTCAGTCTGGTCTTCTGCGGGCAGTGTACCTCCTTCAACGCCAAGGAAGATTATCATTACGCAACACATCACCTGTGCCGCGGGGATGTCAAGATGGCCCGAAAATCCCTGCCGGAGGCGGAAAAGAAAAACTTCATCTCCCTCATGGAGAAGACCTATTTGAGCCTGCTGGCCGGGGATCCCAACATCGATGAGCTGGCCGCCTATGCGCAAAAGGTGGACAGGCAGATACGCTATAAGGTCTCCCGGGAAATCCAATCCTTTTTCTACCTGGAGACTCCGGAGGGTTATTACGCCTCGGAACACGAGATCGTCTGGATGCATATGCTCCTCTCCTGGGGTT
>CALCJG010000023.1 GCA_937967705.1 uncultured Spirochaetia bacterium | reverse complement strand
TTTCCGGTGTGGTCTTTCATTGAATTGATGTAATGATCGCCGAATATAATTCTTCCCTCCCTGTGCGGGTGCTGGATGGTGATCATACCGATTTGTATTTTCCCTGTAAGCACGTCGGTATAAACCGCCATTATCTCCTTGAACTGATATTCGAAAGTCACTTCCTTGAAATTCATTCCGGTCATTACATCTTTTGTGTAACCGATAATTGACGCAATGGTGTCATTGCAGAAGATAAAATCACCTTTAAGGTCAACTTCGTAATAGCCGATGAGTCCAACGTCAAGAATTGTCCGGTACTTCTCTTCGCTCTTGCGCAGGGCCTCCTCCGCCTCCTTCCTGTCCGTTATATCATGGGCGATGCAATCGAACTCCACGATGTTACCCGTGTCATCCTTGATGGACTTCACGCTCTGCTTGATCCACCGCACCTCACCGGATTTCGTGAGAACAGGAAGCTCCCGGTGTGACTGATCGATTCTGTTTTTAAGCTGATTGCTGTAGAACGCAAATTCCGAGGCGCGATTTTCCGGCGGAATGACGTCCATATAATTCATGCGGCATATCTCTTCATTCGAATAACCAAGAAAATTCTGATATGCCAGGTTGGCGAAAAGAAAATTCCCCTTCCAGTCCGATTTGTAGATGACATCGCCCGCGTGTTCAATAAAGTGACGGTACTTCTCCTCGCTCCTGCGAAGGGCTTCCTCCGCATCCTTCCTGCTGCTTATGTCGATGCCCACACCGCAAAAACCCGTAATTTCATCATTCTCATCAAACATCGGGCTCACGTAGCTTTCGGAATATACAATATGGTTATCTGCGTGTATCATTGCCAGCTCGACCACTGCAAGGGCCACTTCTCTGGTGAATACTCTGCCAAAGTTTTCAAGAGCATGATTAGCCGAATCATGATCCATGACTTCCCTGTAATTCTTCCCGATGAGTTCCTCCGGCGTATAGCCGACGAACGCGGACATGCTCTGATTGGAATATGTAAACGTTCCTGAAAGATCAACCTCGTAATAACCTATGATCTTCGCATCCAGGAGTTTTCGGTATTTCTCTTCACTGCGTCGAAGCGCCTCCTCGGCGGTTTTCCGGTCGGTGATATCCCGGGCGATGCAGTCGAATTCAACGATCCTTCCCTTTTCGTCCTTGATAGACCTCACGCTCTGCGCTATCCATAATGTTTTTCCCGATTTCGTCAGAACAGGAATTTCACGGTTGGATTCATCGATCCCTTCCCTCAATTGCTTGCCATAGAATTCCAATTCGCTCTCCCGGCTTTCGGGAACAATCAAATCGGGATAGTGCATACGATATATCTCATCGCTGGTATATCCAAGTAAACGCTCGATGGCAGGATTGACGAAAAGAAAGTTTCCCTGCCAGTCTGTTTTATAGATCATTTCAGTGGCATTGTCGATGAAGTGGCGGTACTTCTCCTCGCTCGCCTGCAGTGCGAACTCCGCTGTTTTCCGGTCGGTGTTATCGACACCTATGCACTGGAACCCGCAAACCTCACCGTTGATGTTTTTCTTTGATCTTACATAACAGTCACCGTAGGCGGTTGTACCGTCTTTTCTCGATGGCCTTACCTGGATGATCGCCAGATCTTTCTTGCCAAGAAAAACATCGCCGAACTCTGCCATAATCTGAGGGACGTCTTCCTTTAATACAAGTTCCTGAAAATTCTTACCTATGAGCTCGTCCTCCGGATATCCCAGGAAATCGAGAAAACTCTTATTGCAATAGGTATAAGTTCCGCTCAGGTCCACCTCGAAATAGCCGATGACTCCCACGTCGAGAAGCGTTCTGTATTTTTCTTCAGAATCATGGAGTTCCCTGGTTCTCTCCTCCACCTTTATCTCCAGATGTTGAAGAATCCTGTCCTTTTCTATATATGGCCCGAAGCTGAGGCCAAGCTGATACAGGAATTCAAGCTCATCAGTAGAATAGACCGAGCCGTCCGTTTTAGGCCCGAGAAGGATAATGCTGTATAGCCTATCCTCAAAAAAGACAGGAATGGCGATGTCCGCGAGACGTATGGGATCATCAACAGGGACAGGAAATTTACAGTAGATAAGCCATTCCTCGATTTCAACCTGTCTGACTGGGGTATTGCGGCTTCCCAGGTATGCGGTGAGCGGTTCATCCGCTCCGATGACCAACGGCATATCCTTCATGACCTCAGATTTACCACGAAAGATCCCCTGCTGCGGATTCCATTGCTTCATTCCACGATAAGCATTGTTCATTTCACTGAAAAACAACACCGCACACCAGCGGGCAAACAGGTCGTTAAATACCGAACAGGAAACGCAATTGCCGAGCTCGGCATAATTACGCCCCCTGGAGAGGGCCTTCCCGAGCTGTTCAAAAACCTTGCGTAAACCGGCCTTCCTTCCGTGAAAAAGATAATTGGAGAGTCTGTTCCAGAAGTAACTGAATAAAATGACCAGCAGGATAAATGCGGCGAATATGGCGGGCAGGAACGAGTGATCCCTGAAGAGAGAAGCCCCAAATGCCGCGCCGATCAAGACAAAGGCCATCATCCCGTAACGAACAGCGGCGGCGGCCAGCCGGACCATCGCGGCGATATTGTTTCGGAACAATCCAACGGCGAAAATAACCATGGGGATGAAGATGAAATTCCCCGCCGGATACACATCATATCCGTTCAATGCCGGAAAATTCCCCAGGGACAGCAGGGCAATAAACGCGGCGCCGATGAATACGTACATGAGACGCCGTTTGTAATACGCCCGTTCCTCCCGCCGGTAGGCCATAATAACAATAATGATGCAATACACGATCGAGAACCCTGTCAGGAGGCTGAAGATGTCGAAAAGAAGCGCCTTCTTCGCAAAAAATCCCCAGCTGTATCGATATATCCCCTGCAGGTAGAGGTCGGACTGCGTAAAAGGGAGAAGCGCGAACCCTGCAGCGTAGATAAACCAGAGGACCGGCCGTTCGCTCCGCCGCTCGGTGGCGCTTCTGATGAGATGAGTCAGCAGAGCCGGTAAAAATACCACCAGGGCATGGCATGCCCTGCTTACGCGCAGCCCTGTCGCAGAGTCCGTAATAATGCTGTTTACATAGATATCGAGACTCAGGAATGCGTATGCCAGCGCCAGCATGCTGAAGACCGATGATTCACGGCTGTTGTCCCGGAAACTGAAAATCATCATAGAAAAGAACAGGCAGACGATGAAAGAAATGAGCGGCGGCAACCCGTAGGGGATGGTTTTGCTGATCATCTGCCCCATGTAATGATTTGAAAACAGCCAGACTACGCCTCCCACTATGATCAAGAGCCCTGCAACGATGGATGTCCGGACCACCGTGCCAAGCATCCGCTGGCGCGTGTACCTGTTTATACGAATCACATCGTGCCTGAAAATACCCCAGGCCATGAATATCATGGGAATGAAGGCAAAATTCCCCAGTGGATAGAAATTTATTCCGTTCATCGCGGGAATATTACAGATGGTCAATACCGACACAAAAAGCATTGCAAGATAGAGGTATTTGAGCTTCAAGCGCATATTATCATCCGTTTCCGTTTTCATTTTTCTTAAAAATCGGATGATACCGTAAATCGTACCTATGAAACTGTAGGCGCCGAAAACCTGGAATATGATGCCGCCTTTTGCCATATACCCCCATGAATATTCCCAGAGGCCATAGACGTAATAATCGGTGAAAACGGAGAGAGACAGGATGGCGCTTAATATAAATGCACCGATTGTTATTACACGGTTTTGATAACCGACCATGGTGTGAATGAACAGAATACCGATCCAGGGAACAAACACATATACGACATGAATTGACCGCTCAATGGTCATGATCAATTCCATGTCGCCCCTGAAAAGATGGTGGGAGATAAAGATCGGCGAAAGAAGCGAAAACCAGAGACATAAGAGAGCAAAGTAAATGGTGTCTTTTTGACGTTTACCCTTTATCAGGGAAAATGCCGCAAGAGATACCCCCGTAATGAGAAAAAGGACCGGTGGTATTATAAATATATTGATTCTGGTCACAAATCCTTCCATAATAATTCCTTTTTATTTATCTATATATTTATAAGAAGAACCAAGTCTTCCCACGTGACCTCAACCCATGAAAGCCCGGTAAACACCATCCTCAGCTTAACGATCCCGATAACCTTTATATTCGGAATAAGCTGATACGTTTCCTGTAAAGAGCGGAGGAAGATTTTATATTAGTTGACTAACAATGGCCTGATTGTCAATTCTTTTTGTTTTTTTTCTTGCAATTCAGTAAAGCAGTACTATATTTTCCCAACAGCTTGTTAATACCCATTGCAATTAACACACATTCAACTGCATCGAATCACCACATAAACCAATGGCTAAAAAGAATATTCAGGATCAGCGGCGCAATCAGATCATCGAGGGTCTCCATAGATGCCTGAAAGACAAACCCTACTCCATGACATCCATTAAAGACATCGCCAGAGAGGCCGGGGTAAACCATGGAGTTCTGCACTATTATTTCAAAAACAAAGAAGACATTCTGGTTCATTATATTGATGCTATAATACTGAATTATCACAGCAGATTTTTAGAGTGGGCCGCAGATCAGGGGAATGAGATCTTATCCTCCGACAATTTCAGGATAAAAAGCATGGAAATCATGCACATCTTCTTAGAAATGAACACGGAAAGGAATCTCTTTGAGGTCTGGTCTCTGGCAGCCTATTACCCGGGAATAAAGAAAAAGCTCCAGGACGCTTATCATATCTGGATAAAAGCGGCAGAAGAATTCTTTAAGAGAAACGGCCTGCCTCCCAAAGAGACCCAGCGAATTGCGAAAGCCCTGATAGCGTTTTATGAAGGCGTCAGTCTCATGGAGCGAATAATGCCCCGGAAGGAGTATAATCCGGAGGACTTGATGTCATGGTTTATTTCCAGAATCCAGTCCATGAGGGATACAGCACCGCATTCTGATGGAATTTGAAACATTAGAATGTTGTTTATTTACCCTGGACAGTTCCCTCTGAAAGCTGATGACGGATCTGCACCCCATCGTCAAGACAGATTTTCCTGCCAGTTTAAGTGTAATCCCCTTAGCTTGCTAATATCAAGTCTCGGCCATCTTTAA
>CALCJG010000022.1 GCA_937967705.1 uncultured Spirochaetia bacterium | reverse complement strand
GGTTCGAACTGAAGCCATGTTTCCTGCATCTGAAACGCCAGCACCAGGTCACCGCTGCTCATGATTCCCCAGTATCCCCTGACATAACAGGGCAGAGAATGACCGTGAGGGACATCCAGAAGGTGGGGGGTTCCATCTGGGCTTACTTGGCCTTAACCAGCCCCTTGGACAACATACCCTTGGCGATAATCGCCGCAGCCTCCTCGGAATTGTACCGGGCATTGTTGATAACCAGGTGATAGTTCAGGACGTCCGAGTTGTCAAATCGGACGAATTCCCTCAGGAACTCATCCCTCTGGCGGGACTTTTCAAGGATGAGGGCCTCCGCATCTTTCTTCTTCAGGTTCATGAGTTCGGAGATCCTGTTTATCTTCCACTCCATGGAGGCCACGAGCCGTACATGAAAGCCGCACTCCATATCGCGGGTAATGGCATTGCCGGCGCGGCCTACGATTATACCGTATCCGTTGGAGGCAATGGTCATGACCGTTTCTGTAAGCTTTTTGTAAACGGCCACCTGAGGAGGGAACTTGCTGAAAGTGGTCTGGAAAAAATTGGTCATGGTCTTCCGGGCGGTCAACGTCATGGTTTCCGCCAATTGATGGGAGAGGCCCATGTCCTTCATTATGGTCTCGAGGACCTTGCGGTCATAGGCAACCCACAGATCCCTTTTATAGTAATCCTCATTAAGCAGGGTGGCCAATCTCTCCGCTACTTCATACCCACCGCAGCCGTATTCCCGGGAAACCGTTACGAAGGGGAGCACGACATCTCTTTCCGTGCTCCGCGAAGGGGCGGCACTCTTGAGGCCTCTCGAATCCAGATCTTTATTCTGCTCGGACCAGAACTTGATTTGTGACGTTATGTGCTTTTCGATATTCCTGTAGAGCTTTTCTGTCATGACATGCCTCTCATCTTATCCTCGTTGGAGTTAATGAATTATTATTGACCGGAAGGACAAGAAAAGCAAACTATTTTTACTCCCACAGACAATAATCCTATCTCCAGCTGGCAATCCTCTCCCCTACCCTCACCTTTATTCCCAATGACATCTTCTCAAACCGGATGGTGTCTTTGGGAAAGAGGAGGATCACTGTCGAGCCAAGGTTGAAACGGGCCAGCTCGTCTCCTTTGGCGATAATACGGCGTTTCCCCTCCGGGAAAAGCTTTTCAAGTCTTTTCCGAAAGGTTTTATTGGTCTCAACAGGGTCGTAAACCGCAGAGATTCGCCCCACATTCATGGCACCGATCTTACAAACGGCAACGGGCCCTCTTTCCGTATTTACATAGGTTATCAGCCTCTCATTCAGGGAGAAGAGCCCCTTCAATCCCTGAACCATGAACTCCTGGACGGTATGTAGTTTTCCAGGCAGATAGAAGAACCCGGCTACCTCTCCGTTTACGGGGGTATGGATGCGGTGATAATCCGCCGGAGACAGATAGAGGGTGATGAAATCCCCGCCGATGAACTGCTCGTATCGCGGCGAGGGGATCAGATCGCTCAGGGAATAATCCACACCTTTCGCCTGCAGTATTGAGGTATGCTCGATTTTCCCGTATTGATCCACCCTGGCATCCACCGGGGAAACGATGCTCTTTGTATCGGGATCGATCCTGTGCACCCCCGGCTTGAGCCGGCGGATGAAGAAACTGTTGAAATTGCGGAAACCCTTTTCCGGATAATCGATCTCCTCCCGATTGACCCCGTAATGGGCGCTATACCAGTTGATACATCCGGTGAGGAGAAACCGCGGCAGGGGAATGAGGCAAAGATAGCCAAACCATCGGGAGATAAGCGATTTCGGCAATATCTTAAAAAGGAGGATTTTATTCGATGAATTCATGCCCTTTCCTTACTGTAATATAATATATTCCCCCTAAAATGACCATCCAGGCCTGTCAACCACTAAAAACGGACTTCTACGCCGAAATAGGGTAAAAACGGCAGATCCCGGACATCTTTCGGATTGCTGTCAGAATAGGGTTCCCGTTGATTGAAATCCCGCTGATAGATGTTCTTGTTGTTATAGGCGTTAAGGACCTCGAGATAGAAGTCCCAGTCTACGCCGAACCATTTCGTAAAGAAATCGAAACGGATATCCAGCTTGTGATAGGCGGGGAGCCGGGAACCGTTGAAATCGTCTGAATAGAGAGGGAAATGTTCCCCCTGGGCCGGGTCATAGCGGGAACCCACGACAGCTGTTGTCGGCAGGCCCGTGGCATACCGCCATTTGGCGCCCATCTGGAACCAGTGATTGAATTTATAGCTGGCGATGATATTGACTATATGAGTGCGGTCGTAATCGAAGAAGTACTCCCCTTTGTCGTCTTGATCATTCCTCTTCGAAACTGAGTAACCGTAGCTGAACCAGCCAAAAAATCTGCGGGTCAGCGTTCGCCTGAGGAGGACTTCGCCCCCATAGACCCGGCCCGTGCCGTTATCGTCGAAGGTTTTGGGGCCTCCGGATACTATCAGATCCCATAGCCTCTTGTAATAACCTTCCAGGGACAAGGAAGTGTGACTGTCAAAATCATGAGCGTATCCCGCTACATAATGGATTGCCTTGGATGTAGTCAGATCTTGGTTGCCGAAAACATCGTTGGTAAAGTAGATATCATGCGCCTGCTGAAAAAGGCCCGTTGCCAGAGTGATCCTGTCGCGGTCGGTGAGAGCAAATTCCAGGGATGTCCGGGGACTCACGTATTGAAAGGAGACCACGTCCTTATGGAGATCATACCGTCCCCCCAGCACCCACTTCACGGGAGAGAGGCGCACAGTCCCCTGCAGGTAACTGGAGTAGTGATGATACGATAATCCTTTCAGCCTTAAGGTATAGAAATTAAAATCCTCGGGGAAATTGGGATTCGCGGTCACCCCCTGCCGGACTACGGGGACCTGAGCATCCAGATCCAGAGCTGCATAGAGATACTCCGCTCCTGCATCCAACTCTAAATATTTAGACAGCAGAAAGGAGAGGTCTTCCCGGATAATCCCCCCGTTGATCATTAAATCCATGTTCAGGTATTCCCCGAAAAACAACCGCTGTTTCTGCTCATATCCCCCCACTTTAAAGGAGGAATGAAGCTTCCGGGAAGGGGTGTACTTCCAGGTTATCCCCTGACCGTGGAATAGATTGCCGTAATCGAAGCTCTTATTGGCAAAATCCACATCGGTCTTTTCATTATCCCGGAAGGTGAGCCCTATCTTGTCCCCCGATCCGTAAAAGAGCAGCTCGATGAGATTGCTCTTTGTGAAATAATAACCGATCTTGGCCTGATAATCCCAGAAGACCGGCAACACCGAAAGCTCTACTTCTTCGATTTCACTGATCATCTTCTTCGCGTAGAGATCGAAATAGCTCCTTCTCCCGGAAAGGAGGATATAGCCGTTGTCCAGAAAAGGCGCTTCCAGGACGGCATCGGCGGTAAGGAGATTGACGTTGATCTTTCCCCCCCAGGTGGGTTCCAGCTTTTCCCGTGAACTGATCTCCAGTATGGCCCCGGTGGCCTCTCCGTAATAGACGGGAAAACCTCCGCTGTAGAAATCGATGCTGTCTATGAAATCCGAATTAATTACCGAAACGAAGCCGCCGAAGTGATAGGCCTGAGGAAGCCAGAATTTATCGAAGAGTATCTTATTGTCATAAGGACCGTTGCCCCGCACATACAGTTCTCCGGAAAAATCGCTGGCTGTGGCCACCCCGGGCAGCGCCTGAATGGTGCGCATGATATCGCCCCCGGCCCCGGGAACCCGTTTTAGCTCCTCACGCTTGACAGTGCGGCGGCTGATGTTGGGCTTGTCCTTTTTTGCGGTCACGACGATCTCCTCCCCGGAAACCAGCACTTGGTCCAGGTAGATTTTCGCGATCTGCGAGGCCCTGAAGGATTTTATTGGGATTTTCCGGGTCTTGTATCCCGGCATGGAAAGGAGGAGAGTGTAGTTTTTCCCTTCGGTCAGATTAAGAAAAAACCTTCCAAAATCATCGGTTACGACGATCTCCCGGGTCTCATAGACCCCCACGGTTACGCCGCTCAGAGCGCGATTGGTCTGCCTGTCGATGATCACTCCTCCGGCCTTACCCGCAGCCGAATAAGCTTTTATCGGGGCCATAAAGAGGATCATCAGTGCCGCCACCGTCAGGACGATCCTGACCAGACAGCTCCTTTCGACAGGCAATCTCATACCGCGGTGATCTTGGAAAAATATTCCTCCGCCCTTTGCAGAATTTTACCGTATATACCGTCAAATCCCCCGTTGGACATGATCACGATCACATGCTCGTGTGTCTCGTCCAGCCCCTGGAAGAGATGGTCCAGTATCGTCTCCACGTTATCCAGGAGAGCCGCATCAACCCCCTTTTCCCTCAGGAGATGCATGACCCGGTTCATATCAATTCGCTGATCCTCCGGAATGGCCTCAAGGCGGTAGGGCGTCTTGCTCAGCACATGGTCCGCCATACGGAAGACCTCAGGCAATTCCTCCTGAAATACCCTGCGCCGGCTGGTGGCCGAGCGGGGTTCGTAGAGGGCCCAGATGACGTGCCGGGGATATCGCTGACGTATCTCCCGGAGCATCGCCCCGACGGCGGTGGGATGATGAGCGAAATCTTCATAGACGGTGATGTTTCCCTTTTGGAATAACAGTTCCTGCCGGCGCCGGACCCCCTGGAATCCGGCTATCCCCCGGACAACATCCTCTCGGCTTACCCCCAGGGTGAGCGCCATGGCAGCCGCCCCGGCAATATTGGTGTAATTGAAATCCCCCATGAGACCCGTTAAAGCTTTCAGCCGGTCTCCCTGCGGCATGCGCAGTGTAATGCGGTTGACCCCATTTTCAAAGCCATCATAGTCATAGGTGTAATCGGCCCCTTCCCGGCCGTAGGAGTTACAGGGGCAGAAGGCCCGGGCGGTGATATCCCGGAGATTGGGATATTCCCGGCAGTAGAGTATACGCCCGTTGGCGGGGATGAGGTTGACCAGCCGTCGGAACCAGAGCTCGATCTCCGCGAGACTGCCGTAGATATCCGCATGATCGTACTCCAGGGAGGTGAGAAGGGCATATTGGGGGCGATAGGCGAGGAATTTGGGTGTCTTCTCAAAGAAGGCGGAATCATACTCATCCCCCTCTATGACG